>JBMYXJ010000054.1:0-10285 GCA_049608285.1 Mycobacterium sp.
TGGGCGATGGGATCGAAGAAGGGGTACGTCTTCTTCTCGGTGTCGAACGGGAAGCGGTATGCCAGCCCCTCGTGCGGCAACGCGACATTCGTCGGCGGGGCCTCGTCTTTGATCGCCCGAGGCTTCTGGAGGGCGCCGCCCGGGTTGCTCTCGCTCGACACCGCAAGCGCGGTCGCGCGGTCAAGTGTGACAGTGTCCACCATCGCCAGCAGCAGGCCATTGTCCCGCTGCTGGTCACTGCGCCGCAGCGAGCTGCCGACCTGCAGGGTGATGACGTCGGCGTTGGACGGCGACTCCACCGTGATCTGTTTCTGCAGCACCAGCGCGACGTCTTTGTCGATGACGAAATGCTGAGTGTTCAGGGATTCCGGGTCGAAGGCCTTGCCGGTACCGTCGCTGATCAGCGTGGTGTCGATGTTCAGCGGGATCTTGGCAAGCTTGCCAGCCGTGTAGGTGGATAGCAGCAGGGCGGCAATGAGCAGGGCGGCTCCGAGCCCCATGAGTCCACACGCGGCGATCCGCAGCGCAACTGCGCGGTTCAATACCCATCTCCCTTCGCGCACCGCCACCGGCCCTTACCTGTGATCGGTGAGGGCAAAACCCGTTCGACCCTAACAGCACAGGCTAACGTCGGCGCCCATCGCAACCTCTTCGCGGATTTGTTCATTAAAGCCGTCCGGTCGGAATGGTCTGCGCGGGCGTTGCTACCTGTTCGTTGCTACCCGTTTTCTTCTCAGCTGACTGGGCGGGCACACTGTTTGCGTGGCTGGAACCGCGTCGGCAACGGACGTGCCACTGGCGAATGCCGACAGTGTCGGCGGAATGCGCGGCTTCCTGCCCGCCGTGGAGGGCATGCGCGCTTGCGCGGCCATCGGAGTCGTCGTTACCCACGTCGCCTTTCAGACCGGGCATACCGGCGGAGTCTCCGGGCGGCTGTTCGGTCGATTCGACCTTGCGGTGGCCGTATTTTTCGCCCTTTCCGGGTTCCTGCTGTGGCGTGGGCATGCAGCGGCGGCGCGCGGCCTGCGATCGCGACCTCCGACCGGGCATTACCTGCGCGCGCGCATCGTGCGAATCATGCCGGGTTATCTCGTAGCGGTGGTGGTCATCCTGACCTTGCTTCCGGAGGTGAACGCAGACCTGACGGTATGGCTGGCGAACCTGACGTTGACCCAGATCTATGTGCCGCTGACACTGACAGCCGGCCTGACCCAGATGTGGAGCCTGTCGGTGGAGGTGGCCTTCTACGTTGCGCTGCCATTCTTGGCGCTGCTGATTCGTTGGGTGCCGGCTCGGGCGCGCATTGGTGTCATCGTTGCCGTCGCTGTCGCAAGTCTGGGCTGGGGTTGGCTATGGCAGTTGATCGCCCTGAACCCCCCTTACGGGGTGAACCCGCTGAACTGGCCGCCGGCCTTCATATCGTGGTTCGCGGCCGGGATGTTGCTCGCCGAGCTGACCGTCCGGCCGGTCGGGTGGGTGCATCGGCTGGCCCGGCGCCGTGTCTTGATGGCGGTCGTCGCGCTCGCGGCTTTCCTCGTGGCAGCTTCACCGCTGGCCGGTCCGGAGGGGCTTACCCCTGGCAGCGTCGATCAGTTCACCCTCAAGATCGCGATGGGGGCGATCGTGGCTGGGGCGCTGCTGGCGCCGCTGGTCTTGGACCGGCCCGAAACCCCGCACAGGGTCTTGGGCAGCGCCACGATGGTCACGCTGGGGCGCTGGTCCTATGGGTTGTTCGTCTGGCATCTGGCTGCGCTGGCGATGGTGTTCCCGGTCATCGGCGAGTTCGCTTTCAACGGGCATATGCCGGTTGTACTGGCGCTGACGGTGGCATTCGGCTTCGCCATCGCAGCGGTCAGCTACGCGCTGGTGGAGTCGCCATGCCGAAATGCCTTGCGGCGCTGGGAGAGGCGTGTCGACCCGACGCCATTGGATAGCGCTGTCGACGAGGTCATCGAGCCTGTTGTTGCGCGCTGATCTGGCCGTCAGCCATTCTCTTCGTCGACCGTCAGCGCCGATACAGCCACCGCGACGACGGACACCAGGGCGAGGAACTGCACTCCGGCCGAGTGCCCCACGTATCCTTCCACCGAGCGCCACGGATACTGACTGAGCACCGCGCCGGCCAGGATCATCCCGGAAGCGGCAGCGCCGACTGTGATTGCCTGCCACAACCTCTGACGCTTTCGCAGAAGATACCGAAAACCGAGAGCGATGCCGGCTAGTGCGCCTCCGGTAACTCCGGAGATCACCGCCCCCGCGACAGTCAGTGCGGCACCGCGCGCGGCCGTCGGAGGGTCCCATGGCCGGGCGGGTGAGCCCACGGGCGTCGTTCGCCGGACTGGCAGGAATGCCAAAGCAATCAGTAAGGGCAGTAAGGCGAGGCCGCCGATCAGCCCGGCCCGGTAGGTCGTATTGGACGTGAAGCTCATTGTGAGCGTTCCGGCCGTTCCCGCTGGTAGCACCCAGCCTTGCTGCCAGCCGTTGACGGTGACCGCAGTGAGCGGCTCACCTTCGCTGTTGCGTGCGGCCCACCCCGGGTTGACGCTCTCGGGCACCACCAAGACGCGGATCGCATCCGATGGTGGCACCTGGAGGCTGCGGTGATCACTGGTCCAGCGGCCCGTGTCAACAGGGTCTGTGCTGGCCGAGCCCAGTTGGTCTGCCAGCGGAGTAGCCAGCTGGACACCATCGACGATGAACGCCGGACCAGGGCTGATGACCAACTCCTGCTGTCCGGTGGGCAGTGCGATCGGCTCACTGCGGCAGGTGCGCGCTGGGATCGGCTCGTTGTCGAGCAGGGCGCCGACGGTCGTGGTCACCGAGGTCTGCACAAACTGTCCGGCAACTCCGATGATCGGGCCGCGCCCGCAGGGCAAGCTGATGGTCCGCGTGCGGTTGGCAGCTGCGTCGGCGGCCGCGATAGGGGCGCCGCTTTGGTCAAGAGCCACAATTTCGGCCAGCCCGGGGGGCTTGAGCTGGTCGAAACCCAGCGCGGTCCGGTCGATCACGTCGTTCCAGTCCAGCAGTGACACCGTGATTGAGTCGGTCACTCGGGGTTTGAGCTCCAGTGTTTGGGTATCGCCGGTGAGTCGGCGCACTTGGGGACCGTCGCCGAGGTCGACGGCGACCATTGTCGGATGCGCGGGCAGTGCCGACGAGCTCGGAGTCACCCGCAGCGCGGACACCGTGTGCGGGGACGGCAGCGTGAGAACCAGAGTCGCCGGAGTGTGCGGCTGCACGACGCGTTGAGGTGCCGTCCATGCCGTGCGTGGATCCCCGTCCGTGGCGGCGTAGGCGGAACCGAGTACGTCGATCGGGTCGGAATCGCCTCCGGCCCTGACCGTGCCGGGCGCTGCGATGAGATCGGCCAGGTTCGGGCCCTGGCGCGCACGAACCCATACAGTCGCTGACACCTGCGTCTGCTGCGGCACGGTCAGGGTCCGGCTCAGGTTGACTGGCTCCTCCGAGGCCAATGCCATAGCGGCCGCGCACCGGATACCGGTGGGGCTGTCGGCGCAGCCGGCGCGCCCCAACAGCTCGGAGCCTAGATCCCATAGGGCGACAACCGAACCCGGCGGGGGACCGGGAACCTGCACGGTGTGGCGAAGGTTGACGGGGTGGGCGAAACCGTTCGCGTCGTACTGGGTGACCGTGAAATCGGTGATACCGAACTGCACACCGGGAGAGCCGTCGTCAGTGGCTACGGCGGTGATGCGCACCCAGGGCGACTCGCCATAGGGCAGCGCCACGGTCACCGGTTTGCCTGGCTCTTCGAAACGCACTGTGCTGGTCCCGTTGACGGTCGCTATCTCCAGCCTTCGTACCTGGGCTCCGACGGCGGTGGCACTTGGGGTAATCGTGACGGTGGCGTTGGTGACCGGATGGTCGAAATCGATCTGTAGCCACTGGCCGACTGCGTTCTGCAGCGCATTGGACACCCAGCTGGTCGCGGGATCGCCATCGATGGCCGCCGCAGGTGCGGAGGCAGGCGATACGTCGGGCAGAGCCGTGGAGTCCGACGCTGAACTTGAGACCGAGATTCGGCCTCCGCCCCACTGTGCGTAGGCGAGGTCGGCGTTGCCGGTTGGGTAGTCGGGCACCCGGTTGAAGGTGTTGCGTGGATCCTCGGCGGTGCGGACTGCAGACGAGTGGTCGTCGACTCGGCCGTAGTCGGTTTCGCGCGCCAGCGGGGTGTCGGTCGCGATGACCACCGGTGCGGGCAGCCGCGCGCGCACTGCGTCTGAAGTCAGCAGCATCGGCCCCAGTGCTGGTAGCCCCGCCAGCCGCCGTCGCTCGTCGATCCGCAACAGCGACTCCGGGCCCCCGTCCACGCGGACCATCGCGTCGGCGTCAGCCAGGTAAGGGGCCGACGGTGAATAGTCTCGTGGATTCGTGTCGCCGACCTTGTAGATCTCGACCGCGGGGTAACGAGGGCGCAGCCCGCTGTCGGTGATGAACCCGTCCAGGGTGCCCGGGCCGACCGGGTCGCCGAACTCGGCTACCTTCGTCAGGCCCGGTGAACCGTCGATCGCCCGGTGGACCAGGATCGGGCGCGCTGATCTCGAAGCGTCGGGGTCCAGATCGTTGCGCACCACCAAGTACGCGATGCCTTGTCGGGCGAGGGTGTCGGCGAGGCCGACAGAACTACGTCCGGCGGCGAACAGCCGTTGCACCGAATCCAGCGCGCGGATCGTTTCTGGCGGCGTCAGCGGGATGGAATCGCGCACCCCCCACGGGTTGTTGCCCAATACCTGCAGCGGCTCGTCGCGGCTGTTTCCCCATACCTGGGTGGCGAACGGGGCCCCGGGCACCACGAGAACCCGCCCGGGCTCCCCTGATTCGTGCCCTTTTGGCGGGCGGTGCCCGCGGTTGTTGGCGTCCAGCCAATCGGCGGTGTCCTGCCAGTACTGGGGGATCGCCTCGAATGCGCCCGGCGGTGTCAGCCGGGCGGTCCAGGCAAGTGAGGTGGCCGCGGTCAGCGCGGTCAGCAGCACGATGCCCACCGCGACGCGCTTGTCCTTCTCTGGATGGGCGAACGCGTTTCGCCACTCCGCCCGGGGGGCGCTGCCCGGAAGTGGAATGCGCCCGAGCAGGTGGGCCAACCCAAGCGCCAGCGGCAATCGCAGCAGCGGTTCCAGCTTGTGCAGGTTGCGCAGCGGGGTGCCGTCGGCGTCGAGGAACGTCTGGACTTGATGCGCGATCGGCGAACCCAACCCGCCGCCGTACCCGGCCGCCAGCAACGCGATGCCCAGCATCAGGATCGTGATCAGCCGGCCCTTCGCGGGCATCGTCCCCAGTGCGAGCCCAGCCAGCCCGCCCGCGGCCACCAGGGTTGTTGCCAGCACCGCTACCGACCCGGTGACCAGCGGCGCGCCCGCAGTAGCAGTAGGCGCCACATACGGCGTCCAGGCGCTGGTGCCGCGAAGCATCTCAGTCAGCGACATCCATCGGGTCGTGACACCGGAGGACTCGATGAAGTCCAGGAAAGGTGGGCTGATCCGGCCCAGATGGACCAGCGCGACGACCCACCAGGTGACAGCCAGCGCGACGCACAGCAGCCACCATCCGGTGAAGCGTCGCCACACGGCGTTGGGGCGATGACAGGCCAGCCAGACGATGGCGCACAAACATGCCGTCAGCGTTGCGACGGCGTTGACGGCGCCCATGAGAGCGATCGCGAGCCCCGATCGAGCAGCCAGCACCCGTGGTCGCGTCCCGCCCTGTGTCTTTCCCGCCCCTCCGGTCCCGCCCTGAAGGGCCATCACCACCGGGAGCAGCACCCACGGCGCCAGCATCATCGGCAGCGTCTCCGATGAGATCGCGCCAATCGTGGTGAGTACCCGTGGGGAGAGCGCGTATGCGACCGCACCGATAGCCCGAGACGTCGGGCTGCCAATGCCCAGGACTTCGGCCAGCCGCAGCATGCCCCAGAACCCGATGGTCAGCAGCAGCGCCCACCACAACCGTTGCGTCACCCAGTCCGGTACCCCGAGCAGGTCACCAGCCAGGAAGAAAGCGCCGTGTGGGAACAGGTAGCCGTATGCCTGGTTCTGCGCCTGGCCAAACGGCAACTCACTGTTCCATAGGCTGAATGCTCGGGTCAGGAAGCGCAGCGGGTTGGCAGTGAGATCGAGCTTGGTGTCCGGTGAGATCTGCCCGGGTGACTGGGCGAACGTCAGGACCAGCGCCGCCGCGGCGGCCGCCCAAAGCCAGCGTCGGGAAAGTGGTTGGACCGCTCCCTGGCGGGATCGGCTATCGGTGGAGGGCAGGAGCGTAGCGACCCGGGATCTAGCTTCTGTCGCCGTACTCGACCCTGTTGAGCACGGAGGATGCCGGATCGCCGGCCTGCAGCGGTGGTTTGGTGTCCTGCTCCACCATCAAGGTCACCCCAAACACGGCGGCCGCCCCCAGTAGCAGACCGACGACGATGCTAGCGGCGGAGGGCACGAGAAACCGATGCATGCGGCTCAAAGTAGCACGCAACGCACCGCCACCTGGGTGGCACGATCACGGCCGTGGCCCCGCCCCACCCGGCACGCGGGGATGCAGGTTGCCGACCACGGTTTCGAAACAGAACGCGGCTGCCGTTATTGTCCTCTGTTATGCCCAGAGCTCTACGTACGGCCCCCGGTGCCCTGCTCGCAGTGACAGTCGCCGCTGCGCTCACCCTTGGGTGCACCTCCACTGCCGATTCTCCGGCAGCGTCGGTATCCAGTGCGCCATTGTCGATGGCAGCCGGTCAGGCCCCCAACGTTGCGCCCCCGCCAGCTGCCCCGGCGCCCGCGCCGCCGACGTGCGGTGATCCGGCCGCCATGTCGACGCGAGACAAACTCGCGCAGCTCCTCATGGTCGGGGTGACCGGCCCGGCAGACGCTCGTGCGGTGGTCGACAACCACCATGTGGGCGGCATCATGATCGGCAGCTGGACAGATCTGTCCATGTTGTCGGACGGCTCCCTGACCGACATCGCAGCTGCGGCGGCCCCGCTTCGCCTGGCGGTCAGCGTCGACGAAGAGGGCGGCCGGGTCTCGCGGCTGGCCGGTCTGATCGGTTCGCAGCCCGCGCCGCGGGTGCTGGCCCAAACCAGTACCCCCGAAGAGGTCTACGGCATAGCGCTTGACCGCGGCCACCGGATGCGCAACCTGGGCATAACCATCGATTTCGCACCAGTTGTCGACGTTACCGACGCCCCGGCTGACTCGGCGATCGGTGACCGGTCATTCGGCTCAGATCCCACGACGGTCACCGACTACGCCGGCGCCTACGCCCGCGGTCTGCGCGACGCTGGGGTGCTGCCGGTACTCAAACACTTCCCCGGACACGGTGATGCCTCGGGAGATTCGCACGCCGGCAGCGTTGTCACCCCGCCGCTGGCCGACCTACAGGCCAGCGACCTGGTGCCCTATCGGACACTGACCACGCAGGCACCGGTAGGCGTCATGGTCGGGCACATGCAGATCCCCGGGCTGACCGGGAGTGAACCGGCCAGCCTGAGTCCCGCGGCCTACGCACTGTTGCGATCAGGCGACTACGGCGGTCCGCCATTCAACGGGCCGGTGTTCACCGACGACCTTTCCGGCATGCGGGCGATCACCGACCGGTTCGGGGTGGCCGACGCGGTGCTGCGCTCACTTCAGGCCGGAGCCGACATCGCGTTGTGGGTGTCGACGGGCGAGGTGCCCGCGGTACTCGATCGTTTGGAGAAGGCGGTGTCTGCCGGCGAGTTGACGATGGCGGGTGTCGACGCAGCGGTGATGCGGATCGCTGCAATGAAGGGTCCGTCTCCGCGCTGTGGCGGCTGAGGAGCCGTCTAATGCTTACGCTGGGACCGCTAATGCTTACGCTGGGACCTCTAATGCTTACGCTGGGATAGGACACGTCGCTTATCGATGGGGAAGGCACATCCCATGGCTGGTGGAACCAAGCGGATACCGCGTGCCGTCCGCGAGCAGCAGATGCTTGATGCTGCAGTCCAGATATTCTCGGTAAACGGGTATCACGAGACGTCGATGGATGCGATCGCGGCTGAGGCCCAGATCAGTAAGCCCATGCTCTACCTTTACTACGGCTCCAAAGAGGAATTGTTCGGCGCCTGCCTGGATCGGGAGTTGGCTCGATTCGTTGACGAGGTACGTACCAAGATCGACTTCGACGATGCGCCAAAAGAGTTATTGCGAAGCGCCGTCCTGTCGTTCTTGAGGTACATCGATGCCAACCGCGCGTCCTGGATGGTGCTCTACACCCAGGCGACGAGCTCGCAGCGGTTCGCCCACTCCGTGCGTGAGGGCCGCGAGCGCATCATCGAACTTGTCAGCCGCATGCTGCGTGCCGGCACCAGATTTCCCGAGCCGGACGCCGATTTCGACCTCATGGCCATCGCCCTGGTGGGCGCAGGTGAGGCGGTGGCCTCACATGTCAACGCCGGCGACGCAGGTGCCGACGAGGCAGCGCAGTTGCTGATAGACCTGTTCTGGCTGGGCCTCAAGGGCAAGCCTGCCGACGCGTCCGGCGGTGCGCCATCGGAGGCTGACGAAGCCGCTGTGACGTCGCGCTAGTCGTGTGGCAACCGTGTTCGACGATTGCCAACCACCCAAAGATGGTGACGCGCGTCGGCGATCGGCCAGCTACCGGCGCTGCGGTCGTGAGTGCCGCACGGAGTGTGTAGCGTGCCAGATATGCCGAGCACCCAGGACATTACCGACGTCGTCCACCGCTACATCGAGTTGATCGCCAACGGCCGGGCCGACGACTTGGCGCAGCTCTACACCGATGACGCGACAGTCGAGGACCCCGTTGGGGGTGAGGTACACATTGGCCGCCACGCTATTCACGGGTTTTACTCACTGATCGAAAACCTGGACCGGAAATCTGAGTTGGTGTCACTGCGCGTCGCCGGGCACGAGGCGGCGTTTCAGTTCCGGCTCACGCTTGACGGCGGAGATAGCCGCATGCAGATCGAACCAATCGATGTGATGGTCTTCGACGATGACGCCAAGGTCACCGCGATGAAGGCGTACTGGTCACCGGAGAACGTCACCCAGCTCTAGCGCCGCGGCGCCATGCGGCGGTCAGGGCGTGTCTTTTGCGTTGCTGCTGTGGCCGAATTCGACTGTGAGGTGCCGGATTCCGGTATGCCGGTTGCTGCGCGTCCACTCGACCGGTTTCACCACATCGACGGTGTCCATTCGAGGTAGCAGTTCCTGGAACAAAGTCCGAAGTTCCAGCCGGGCCAAGTGAGCGCCCAGGCAGTAATGCACCCCGTGACCGAATCCGAGGTGAGGGTTGGGTGCACGGGTGATGTCGAAGTCGTCCGGTTGATCAAAGACAGCGGTGTCGCGGTTCGCCGAGCCTTCCCAGACGACGACCTTCTGGCCGGCCTGGAGCTGCTTTCCACCGAGAGTGGTCGCGCTGGTGACGGTTCGGCGTTTCGACGGGGATGGCGAGGTCCACCGCACCATTTCCTCGGCCGCGCTAGTGACGAGTTCGACATTGTCACGCAGCTTCCGGAGTTGGTGTGGGCGCTGCACCAGCGCAAGCAGTCCGCCGGCGATCGCATTGCGGGTGGTCTCGGCGCCCGCGCTAAACAGTAGGAGAAAGAACAGGTAGAGCTCAGCATCGGATAAACCGGGAGCTTCGGGATCGTCGATGGTGGCGCTTGCGACGATCGAGAGCATGTCGTCGGCAGGTTCGGTGCGCTTGCGGGCCACCAGCTCTGAGCCGTACGCATACAGCTGCGATCCGGCGTCTTCGGCGCTGAGGCGGTGGATCGCCGCGGTGCGTGATCCGCGGAAATCGAAGCTTGGCTCGACCATCTCGAACAGCCAGTGCCGATCCGATTCGGGGATTCCCAGCAGGATGCAGATCATCTGCATCGGTAGTTCGGCTGCGATGTCGGGCACGAAGTCGAAGGGCACCCCGGGTTCGATCGTTTCGATGAGACCGGCTACGCGGGACCGCAGATCGTCTTCGACCCGACCCATCATGCGAGGCGTTAGTCCTGAGCTGACTAAGCGACGAATGTGGGCATGCTTGGGATCGTCCATCATGTTGAGTACCTGACCTGCGATCGGCAGATCTTGGAGCAAGGTGCCACCATAAGCTCGGTCCCCGCCAGTGACCGAGCTGAAGATCTCAGGTGCGCGCAGGACTTGCATCGTTTCTGCGTAGGTTGCCACCGACCAGAACCCTTCGCCGTCGGGGGTGTGTTGGGTCGGTTCGTGCCAGAAAACGGGGTCTTTCGCGCGATGGATCGCGAAGAGATGGTGCGGGAATCCGTCGGCGAAGT
>JBMYXJ010000055.1:0-225 GCA_049608285.1 Mycobacterium sp.
TGCGGACCGACGTCCGCGGCGTATCAAAGTTTGGGTGAACATGTGTACACCGTGCGCCGCCCAACCCGGTAAGGTCAAGGATGCGGCCCAGCTTGTGGTAGGTTTCACACAGTGAACAGTCGTACGCCGAGCTCACGCTCCGGGCATTCGAGCCGGTCACGGTCGAAGGACTCGGGCAAGGATGCCCGCTCGCGCGAGGAGCGCAAGTTGGCCACCCGGCGCACG
>JBMYXJ010000055.1:235-10276 GCA_049608285.1 Mycobacterium sp.
AGTTTCAGCGCGCTGAGCCTGCGTGAAGTCACCCGTGAGGCCGGCATCGCACCCGCCGCGTTCTACCGTCACTTCGACTCGATGGATGCTCTAGGGCTGGTTTTGATCGACGAGTCCTTCCGCACCCTGCGGGACATGTTGCGCGCGGCGCGCGCCGGCAAGCTCGACCCGAACCGGGTCATCGAGTCCTCGGTCGACATCCTCATCGACGGTGTTCAGGAGCGCCGCGAGCACTGGCGCTTCATCGGACGTGAACGCTCCAGCGGCGTGACGGTGTTGCGGTATGCCATTCGCACCGAGATCCGATTGATCACCTCGGAGTTGGCGATCGACCTAGCCCGGTTCCCCGGACTGAACACCTGGAGTAGCGAAGACCTCAACATCCTGGCCAGCGTGTTCGTCAACTCGATGATCGTGATCGCCGAATCACTGGAGGACACCACCGACCCCGCAGCTATTGGAGAGATCAGGCGCATCGCGATCAAGCAGTTGCGGATGATCGCCGTTGGCGTTGCCCAGTGGCGCAGCAGTTGACGCGACGGGCACGGCTTCAATGCTCGACATCCGAACCTGGCTACCATCGGTGAACAATGCGAAGCCACGGTTGGTCAGGAAATCCACCTACGTCGGACGAGGAGGCGATCGCCCGCATCCTCGGTTCAGCCGACCGGATCGTTGCCGAGCGCGGCTCGTCGATGCGAATCGCTGACGTCGCACGCGACCTGGGCGTCACCCGCCAAACCGTGTACCGCTACTTCCCCAGTACCGAAGCACTGCTCGTAGCGTGCGCGATGCAGAAAGCCGACGGGTTCCTGTCACGGCTGAAACGACGGGTACGCACCGAGACCAATCCAGTCACCGCCCTGGTCGAAGGCGTGGCATTCACCATCGAATCGCTGGCCGACGACCCCGAGATTGAATTCTTACTCAGCCAGCGGGGCACGCATTCGGTCGGCGGATCTTTCACCTCGGACACCGCACACTCCTTCGGCCGGTCGCTGCTGCACCGCCTCGACATCGATTGGGCTGCCCATGGTTTCGATGAGCCTGCTCTGGCCGAGTTGAACGAGTTCCTCCTGCGGGTGATGAATTCTTTCCTTATCGATGTCGGCAATCCCAAACGAGACACCGCCGAGTTGCGGGCGTTCCTGTCCCGTTGGATCGGGCCGGCCATCGTTTATCCGCAGCTGGCCGCGAGCATCGACCCGCTCATTGCCCTCAACAGGCCCTAGCGCGGCGTCCCGCCACCGTCGACCATGATTACCTGTCCAGTGATGTAGCTGCCAGCATCGGAGGTCAAAAGCAAAGCGGCACCAACCATTTCGTCTGCAGTCGCCAGCCGCCGCACCAGCGTGCCGGCTACCATCGCTTCGATTGTTTCCGGTGAGTTCTTACGCATCATGTCGGTGTCGACCGGTCCAGGCGCCAATGCGTTGACCCGGATGCCGTGGGGCGCGAACTCGGCGGCCATCGATCGGGTGAACGACATCAGCGCCGCCTTCATGGACGCGTAGATCGACAACATCGGCGCAAAGAGGAACGCCCCCACCGAGACCATGTTCAGCACCGCTCCGTGAGGACTGGCCTTCAGATGCGGCAACGCCTCTTCAACCAGTATCACCGGTCCGCGCAGATTGACCTCAAACGACTTCGTCAGTGCTTCGACAGTCACCTGCCCTAAGGGTTGGGCGAGCGCATTGGCGGCGTTGTTCACCACCACATCCACGCCACCGAACTCGGACACCGTTCGCGCAACGAGCGTGCTGAGGTCTTCGACGTCACCGACGTGTGTCGGCACACCGATCGCCTCGCCACCCAGATCCCGCAAGTGCTGCGCCGCCTGCTCGCACGCGTCGGCCTTGCGACTGGCCACCACGACCCGCGCCCCAGCCAGCACGTAGCCCTCGGCCAGTGATTTCCCGATTCCGCGGGTGCCGCCGGTAACGATTACCGTCCGGTCTGACATGTCGAACAGCCGACCGAATCTGGAGCGATCCATCTAGGTCACCAGCCGGCCACTGCCGCGACGTGCCAGGTCTCACGCATTGTGCACTCCTCAGGATTCAGCAGCCGGCGCCGCAGACTTCCCACATCATGCCAGTCGGCCGGGATCCAGCTCTTGTCGCCATCGACGCTTTGTAACAGTCTGAATAACACCCTGGTAACAACGGCGAATATCGCTGCGAACTTCCCCGGCCGTGGCATACATTCCGTCCGTGCGATACGGGGGCGCACGCGGTGCGCGCTCGGATCGCAGTCATGCGTCATTTTCCGAGGGGAACTGCGATCTAAGCGCGCGCTTAGGGATGCCCGGTAACGTCCGAGCACTGCTAAACCGCAGCACCTGCCCGCTGACTGGGCTCTCAAACTCCATGGTGTGCGCGAGAAGCCTTAGCGGCGTGGAGAAATCGTCGGCGTCGACATCAATGACATCGGGATACAACGGATCACCGGTAATCGGCAAGCCCAGCGATGCCATGTGCACGCGCAGTTGGTGAGTACGACCGGTTCGCGGGGTTAGTCGGTAGTTCTGGCCGCCAAGATATTCGACTTGCGTCTCGGCATTCACTTCACCGGCAACCTCGACGGCTTGCAAGTGTCCCCGGCGCTTCACGATTCGACTGCGCACCGTCATGGGGAATCCACGCTCAGGGTCGGCGGGTGCGTGCGCCAAGTACGTCTTGCGCACCAGCCCTTGCGCGAACATCGTTTGAAACGGTGAACAACAACACCCCCGCGGTCAGCCGATCGAGGCGATGCGCCGGGGTCAGGTCAGGCAGATCCAGTTCGTGGCGCAACCGCACCAGCGCCGTCTGGGCGACGTGGCGTCCGCGCGGCATGGTGGCCAGAAAGTGCGGTTTGTCGACGACGACGATGTTCTCATCCCGAAACAGGATCGGCATCTCGAACGGGACGACGACTTCGGCAGGCAAGTCACGGTAAAAGTAGACATGCGAATTGGGTTGCAGCACAGTCGTCGCAGTGACGACACTGCCGTCAGCGGTGAGCACGTCACCGCTGCGCACCTTGGCAGCGGCGACCTCTCCGAATCGGTCCGCCAACTCCGCCAGCACCGCGCCGCCGCGCAACCTGACCCGCGCCGGACCGACTCCAGCACGCACCGGCAGCGGTGCGGGCTTTCGGCTCAAGTGAGCGGTACGGGCTCGAGGATCTCAGCACGCGCCTCTGGCGCGGCCACCCGGAGGGCATCAGCTGATTCATCGTCGGGTTGAGTCTGCGAGAGCACCTCTGCCTCGACCCGTGCCAGGTAGGTCGCCACCTCTCGGTCGACGTCCTCGGCGGTCCAACCCAATATGGGTGCAACGACTTCAGCGACTTCACGCGCGCAGTCGACGCCGCGGTGCGGGTACTCGATGGAGATCCGCATCCGGCGGGACAGGATGTCCTCGAGATGCAGTGCCCCTTCGGCCGCCGCCGCATATGCGGCTTCGACCTTCAGGTAGACCGGCGCGTCGGTGATCGGGCCCAGTAGTTCCGGCCTGTCCTCACCGAGTTTGAGCACCTCACCGATGAGGGCCCCGTACCGATCCAGCAGGTGCCGAACCCGGTACGGGTGCAGGTTGTAGTACGCCCCGACGCTTTCAGTTTGGTTGACCAGCGCGAAGTATCCGTCGGCCCCCATCAGCGGAACCTTCTCAGTGATCGAGGGCGCCACCCGAGTCGGCACGAACTCCGCCGCAGCATCGATCGCGTCCTGCCCCATCACCCGGTAGGTGGTGTACTTGCCGCCGGCGATCGCCACCAACCCCGGCGCGGGCACGGCCACCGCATGCTCGCGGGACAGCTTCGAGGTCTCCTCGCTCTCCCCCGCGAGCAACGGGCGCAGACCCGCGTACACCCCGTCGATGTCGTCGTGGGTCAACGGCGTTGCCAACACTGTGTTCACCGTAGCGAGGAGGTAGTCGATGTCCGCTTTGGTGGCGGCCGGGTGCGCCAGGTCGAGCTTCCAGTCGGTGTCGGTGGTGCCGATGATCCAGTGGGTGCCCCACGGGATGACGAACAGCACCGAGTTCTCGGTGCGCAGGATGATCGCGACCTCGCTCACGACGCGGTCGCGCGGCACCACGATGTGCACTCCCTTAGACGCCCGCACCCGAAATCGTCCGCGCTCCTTGGACAGTGCCTGAATCTCGTCGGTCCACACCCCGGTGGCGTTGACCACGACGTGGCCGTGCACGTCGGTGACCGAGCCGTCTTCGGAATCGCGTACCTGCACCCCGGTGACCCGGTCGCCTTCCCGCAGCAACGCCACCACCTGCGTCGAGGTCCGGACCACCGCACCGTATTGGGCCGCGGTGCGTGCCACCGTCATGGTGTGCCGGGCATCGTCGACAACGGTGTCGTAGTAGCGGATTCCACCGATCAGGGAGGTTCGCTTCAACCCGGGAGACAGCCGCAGAGCGCCGGCCCGGGTCAGATGCTTCTGCGCCGGAACAGATTTCGCACCGCCCAGCTGGTCGTAGAGCATGATGCCCGCCGCCATGTACGGCCTTTCCCACCAGCGCTTGGTAAGCGGAAACAGGAATGGCAGCGGCTTGACCAGGTGCGGCGCCAGCGTCGTCAACGACAGCTCACGCTCGTAGAGCGCCTCACGCACCAAGCCGAACTCCAACTGCTCCAGGTAGCGCAGCCCACCGTGGAACATCTTGCTGCTGCGGCTGGAAGTTCCCGACGCGAAGTCGCGGGCCTCCACCAGGGCCACCTTGAGTCCGCGGGTCGCCGCGTCAAGCGCCGCCCCGGCGCCGACGACACCGCCGCCCACCACGATCACGTCGAACTGCTCGTCACCGAGCCGCTTCCAGGCGCTGGCCCGCTGCTCGGGCCCCAGAAAGCTCTGACCTCTGCCCGGGCCGGGTATCGGGTCACCCACGTTGACCGACTCCTCGTTACTCATCAGTACGGTTGTCCGACCTAGGCTACTTGTCTTCGGTGGCTACTTGTCTCTAGTCCAGATCATCATGCGCCATCAGCCGGCGCGCTGCCTCCACAATGGAACCCGACAGCGAGGGATACACCGATAGCGTCTGCGCGAGGTCCGCGACCGAAATCCTGTTCTGCACCGCCAGCGTGATCGGCAGGATCAACTCGGCCGCGATGGGTGCCACCACGACGCCGCCGATCACCACGCCGGTGGCCGGCCGGCAGAAGATTTTGACAAAGCCGTACCGGAGCAGCGACATCTTGGCTCTGGCGTTGGTGCTCAGCGGCAACATCAGGGTGCGTGCGGGCACGCTGCCGTCATCGATCGAGGCCTGCGGGATACCCACGGCGGCGATCTCGGGGCGAGTGAACGTCGCCGACGCCACCGTACGCAGCCGGATCGGGGATACCCCGTCCCCGAGCGCGTGGTACATCGCGATGCGGCCCTGCATGGCGGCCACCGAGGCCAGCGGCAGCAGACCGGTGCAGTCGCCCGCGGCGTAGATGCCAGCCGCCGGGGTGCGCGATACCCGGTCGACGGGGATGTAACCGCCGGGTTTGAGCTCGACACCGACCCGCTCCAGACCTAGGTCAGCGGTGTTGGGCACCGATCCGACCGTCATCAGCGCGTGGCTACCGGTGACGACGCGGCCGTCAGCCATGCTCACTTTGACTCCCGTGGAGGTTCGGGTCACCGACTCCGCGCGAGCATTCTTCACCAGCGTGACGCCACGTTCGGCGAACACCCTCTCAAGCACCGCGGCAGCATCGGAGTCCTCATGCGGCAGGATCTGGTCGCGGCTGGCGACCACCGTCACCGTGACGCCGAGTTCGGTGTAGGCATTGCAGAACTCCGCGCCCGTCACCCCTGAACCCACGACGATCAGGTGTTGAGGAAGCTCAGAGAGGTCGTAGAGCTGGCGCCAGGTCAGGATGCGCTCACCGTCGGGGGCCGCGTTCGGAAGTACGCGGGGGCGGGCGCCGGTGGCGATCAACACCACGTCGGCCTTCAGAACGCCGGCCCTACCGTCGGGTGTCGTCACCTTCACCCTGTGATGGGCCATACCTGAGGTGTCGTCGACGAGTTCGCCGCGCCCGACGAGAACCGTCACGCCCTGGTCTATCAACTGGCTGCCGATGTCGGCGGACTGCGACGCGGCCAGCGTCTTGACCCGGTTGTTGATCTGTGCGATCGAGATCTTGGCGTCCTCGATGACGATCTCGAAGCCCAGGCCCGCGGCGCGGCGCAGCTCGGTGCGCACACCGGTGGAGGCGATCAACGTCTTGGACGGCACGCAGTCGTAGAGCACGCACGCTCCGCCTGCTCCGTCGGAATCGACCACCGTCACCTGGGTGACGTCTCGCCCATGAGCGGCGGCTACCAGAGCGGCCTCATACCCCGCCGGCCCTCCACCGAGGATCACGATGCGCGTTACCACCGTTTCAGCCCCACGGTTTCAACTTAGGACACCCGGGGCGGGAAAACGTTCAGATCCTGCGACCTTGCGGGATGTCGGCCCGCTGAGCGCGATGCGACTAAGCTTCTCGCGTGCCGATCTACGCCGCCTACGGATCGAACATGCATCCCGAGCAGATGCTGCAGCGGGCGCCGCACTCCCCAATGGCCGGAACGGGCTGGCTGCACGGCTGGCGGTTGACGTTCGGTGGTGCAGATATCGGCTGGGAAGGCGCGCTGGCCACCATCGTCGAGGATCCCACGTCGAAGGTGTTCGTCGTGCTCTATGACATGACCAAGGACGACGAGGCCAACCTCGACCGCTGGGAGGGTTCTGAGCTCGGTATTCACAAAAAGATCCGCTGCCGGGTCGAGCGCACTTCCTCAGATACCAGCACCGACCCGCTGCTCGCCTGGCTGTATGTGGTGGACGCCTGGGAAGGCGGGATCCCGTCGGCGCGCTATTTGGGAGTGATGGCCGAGGCAGCCGAAATCGCCGGCGCTCCCGATGAATATGTACACGATCTGCGCACCCGGCCAGCCAGCAATATCGGCCCCGGCACCTGACGTTCTCTCCTGGCGAGCGCGCAGCTCAGCGGCTCAGGAGTGCTCGACGGAGTGCTCGAGAATGTTGACCAGCAACCTCACTCCGACGCCGAGCGCACGCTCGTCGAGATCGAAAGTCGGCTGGTGTAAATCACGCTGAGCACCCTGCCCACTCCACACCCCCAACCGCGCCATGGCGCCCGGCACCTCTTCGAGATACCAGGAAAAGTCTTCCCCTCCGCCGGACTGGTGGGTGTCGGCAAGGGCATCGGGGCCGATCGCCTCAATCGCGTGGGTGAGTATCCGGGTAGACACCTCTTCGTTGACCACTGGCGGCACCCCGCGCCGGTAGAGCACCGTATGCTCGATACCCAGCGGGGCCAGCAGCGCCGTAATTGTTTCCCGCACAATGCTTTCCAGAGTGATCCAGGTATCGCGACTGGCCGTGCGGATAGTGCCGGCCAGGGTCCCGGTCTGCGGGATCGCGTTGGCGATCACACCCGCATTGACCGCGCCCCAGACCATCACCGTGTTGTTTCGCGGGTCGATGCGGCGCGAGAGCACGCCGGGCAGCCCGGTGATCAGGGTGCCCAGCCCGTACACCAGGTCACTGGTGAGGTGCGGGCGTGAGGTGTGCCCGCCCGGCGAGTACATCGTCACCTCGACCTGGTCGGCCGCCGACGTGATCGGCCCCAGCCGGGTCGCGACCTTTCCGACCTCCAGGCGTGGGTCGCAGTGCAGCGCGTAGATACGCGAAACCCCGGTCAGCGCACCCCCTGCGATCGCATCTGTCGCACCCCGCATCAGCTCCTCGGCGGCCTGGAAGATCAACCGGACGCCAACCGGCAGCTCAGCCGCCGACGCCAGCGCCAACCCCGCGCCCAACAGCACCGCGGTGTGTGCGTCGTGGCCACAGGCGTGGGCGACGTTGGGCACCACCGACGCGTACGGCGCGCCCGTCCGGTCGGCCATCGGCAACGCATCCATGTCGGCCCGCAAAGCCACCCGCGGTCCGTGCTCGGGCCCGAAATCACATGTCAGACCGGTGCCGCCAGGCAGCACCTTAGGGTTCAGGCCCGCGTCGGCCAGTCGTGCGGCGACGAATTGGGTGGTGGCGAACTCCTGGCACCCGAGCTCCGGATGGGCGTGCAGGTGGCGGCGCCAGCCCACCAGATCTTCGTAGTGGGCGCCCAGCCAAGCGTTGGCGGCCTCCGGCAGGCCGGTCATGACGCCCGTCGCTGCCGCAGTTCGAGCACCCGGTCGCGTTCGACGGCGTTCTCGGCCAGTGCAGCCACCGTGCGAGCGAGCATGATCGAGCCCTCGATCACCGCTGTGTCCGCGCTCTCACTGACCGCCGCCGCTGTGAAAGCAGGTTGATGCAGCGATGCACCCCCGGCCTCGATCCCGACGATCGGATGGATCCCCGGCATCACGTGGGTGACGTTACCCATGTCGGTGCTACCCAGCGGCAGCGCGGCTTCGACGTCCTCAGAGACCGGCGCACGACCGCAGCGCACCATTTCGGCCCGCAGCGTCGAGGACAGCCAGGCATCCGGGCGTAATTCTGCATAGGCGGGCGCGTTCTCGGTGACGGCGTGCTCGCAGCCGGTGCCGACAGCGCCGGCGGCGAAGCATCCGGCCATTCGGGATTCCAACTCGTGCAACGATTCTGAGTTCGAAGCTCGCAGCGTGTAGCGCAATTCAGCATGGGCGGGGATGATGTTGGTGGCCTGACCGCCGTCAGTCACGATGCCGTGCACCATTTGTCCGGGCGCCAACTGCTGGCGCAGCAGCCCGATGGCCACTTGGGCGACTGTGACGGCGTCGGCGGCGTTCAGCCCGAGATACGGGGCGACGGCGGCATGGGATTCCCGCCCCGTGTAGCTGATCTTTGTCTCCGCCAACGCCAGCGAGCGCGCGGCGGCGATGTCGAGCGGCCCGGGATGCAGCATCACCGTCGCGGCGATGTCATCGAACACCCCAGCGTTCAGCATCAGCACCTTGCCGCCGCCGGCCTCCTCAGCGGGGGTGCCCAGCAGCACCACCGTGAGGCCGAGTTCGTCGGCCACCTCGGCGAGCGCCAACGCGGTGCCGACCGCGGCTGCAGCGATGATGTTGTGACCGCACGCGTGCCCGATCCCGGGCAACGCGTCGTACTCGGCGCAGATACCGACGACCAGCGGGCCGCTGCCATACTCGGCGCGAAACGCGGTGTCCAGCCCCGCCGGTGCCGGGCTGATCTCAAAACCGCGTTCGGCGGCCAGCGTCTGGGTCTTGGCACAGCTCCGGTGTTCGGCAAACGCGAGTTCGGGCTCGGCGTGCAGGGAATGCGACAGCCCGAGTAGATCGGAGCGACGTCGGTTCACCGCGTCCTGGACGCATGACAACGCGGCGGTGGGCATGTTGGCAGTATCTCACTGACTGTCCGCAGCGCCCACGGGTGCCGAACTAAGCTGCCAGTCGTGGAAGATCCGGCGGACCCCGCCCGGCTGGCAGCGATCGCTTTGGCCCAGCGGACCGGCGTCGAGGCCCACGATGTGGCCGTCGTGCTCGGATCCGGATGGGCGCCGGCGGTGACTCAACTCGGAGAGACCGTCGCGATCGTGCCGATGGACGAATTGCCGGGCTTCACAGCGCCTACCGCCCAGGGACACGGTGGCCAGGTGCAGTCACTGCGGATCGGCCCACATCGCGTGCTGGCTGTGCTGGGCAGAATCCACGCCTATGAGGGACACGACCTGCGCCACGTCGTACATCCGGTACGGACCGCATGCGCAGCCGGCGTCAAGACCGTGGTGCTGACCAACGCCGCAGGCGGCCTGCGCGAGGACTACTCGGTCGGACAGCCCGTGCTGATCAGGGACCACCTCAATCTCACGGCGCGCTCGCCGCTGGTCGGCGCACAGTTCGTGAACCTGGTCGATGCGTATTCCGCGCGACTGCGGGCCATCGCGCGCGAGATAGACCCGAACCTGGACGAGGGCGTCTACGCAGGCCTGCCGGGTCCGCACTACGAGACCCCGGCCGAAATTCAGATGCTTCGCACCCTAGGCGCCGATCTGGTTGGGATGTCGACGGTGCACGAGACAATCTCCGCC
>JBMYXJ010000056.1:0-10268 GCA_049608285.1 Mycobacterium sp.
GTCTGATGCTCTCGGGGAAGAGATCACCCCGCAGACGGAAGTGGATCGGCTCTGGCAGATTGCCGATACCTTGGGTGTTGACATTCCCCGCGATCGCGGCTACGGGCATGGAAAATTAGTCGAGGAGCTTTGGGAAAGTGCGGTCGGCGAAAAACTCTGGGCACCGACGTTCGTGCGCGACTTCCCGGTGGAAACCTCCCCCTTGACACGCTCGCATCGCACCCTTGAGGGCGTCACGGAGAAATGGGATCTATATGTTCGTCAGATTGAGCTCGCCACGGGATACTCGGAATTGATTGATCCCGTCATTCAACGCGAAAGGTTTGAGGCCCAGGTGCGGGCATCGGCTGCCGGTGACGATGAGGCAATGGCGTTGGATGAAGATTTCCTCGCGGCACTCGAGCATGGTATGCCTCCGACGACTGGCACGGGAATGGGTATCGATCGGTTGTTGATGGCTCTGACAGGTCTGTCGATTCGGGAGACGGTGTTGTTTCCAATTGTTCGCCGGCACGGTAACTGAAGCGTTGCGATTCATGTTGAATGAAAAGCGGCTTTGTGGCACATTGGTGTCAACTCGTCGAGAAATGTAATGCGCACAGGAGGACAGACGGATAATGGCTAAGAAGGTCACGGTGACGTTGGTGGACGACTTCGACGGTGGGGGCACCGCGGACGAAACTGTTGAATTCGGGCTCGATGGTGTGAGCTACGAGATAGACCTGTCGGCCAAGAACGCCGCCAAACTTCGCTCTGATCTCGGGCAGTGGGTGGATTCCAGCCGCCGCGTCGGTGGCCGACGCCGTGGCCGGTCGGCCGGCGCGGGCAAGGGCCGCGCGGCTATTGATCGGGAACAGAGTGCGGCAATCAGGGAGTGGGCCCGCCGCAATGGTCACAATGTGTCCACCCGCGGCAGGATCCCTGCTGACGTCATCGACGCGTTCCACGCAGCAACGTAGCCTAAGGTTGCCAGCCTCCGGCCAGGGGCTCTGACGTTCGCTAGCGGCGAACTCGCCCTTATCCGGTTGCGGAAACGAATGATCGTCTCGCCGCGTTGCTACTAGCAGCGCCGGGTACTGGGCCGTTGCCGCGCCAGAGGGTGCTTCAGACGTGTTGTCGAAGCCCCTCCAGGCGGGGCGCCCGGGGCTGCCGCCCATTACAGTGGACGGCAGGTACTGAGCACTGTCTGAGCACTGCCGAAGTCTTGCCCGAGTTTCGGGGAGTCGCTGCGTACCTACCTATGCGATGGAGAGCAGGTAACCACGGATGTTCGAGAGATTCACCGACCGCGCGCGTCGGGTTGTCGTGTTGGCGCAAGAAGAAGCCAGGATGCTCAACCACAACTACATCGGCACCGAGCACATCCTGCTGGGCCTCATTCATGAAGGTGAGGGCGTAGCTGCCAAGTCGCTCGAGTCATTGGGCATTTCGCTGGAGGGCGTGCGTAGCCAAGTCGAGGAGATCATCGGCCAGGGCCAGCAGGCGCCGTCCGGTCACATCCCGTTCACCCCCCGCGCGAAGAAGGTGCTTGAGCTCAGCCTGCGCGAGGCGTTGCAGCTCGGCCACAACTACATCGGGACCGAGCACATTCTGCTCGGCTTGATTCGCGAGGGCGAGGGTGTGGCGGCCCAGGTGCTTGTCAAGCTTGGGGCCGAACTGACCCGAGTGCGCCAGCAGGTCATCCAGCTGCTGAGCGGTTACCAGGGCAAGGAGACCGCGGAGGCCGGAACCGGCGGCCGCGGGGGCGAGTCCGGCTCCCCCTCGACGTCACTGGTACTCGACCAGTTCGGTCGTAACCTGACCGCGGCTGCGATGGAGGGCAAGCTCGACCCGGTGATCGGCCGTGAGAAGGAAATCGAGCGGGTCATGCAGGTGCTGAGCCGGCGAACTAAGAACAATCCTGTGCTGATCGGTGAGCCCGGTGTCGGTAAAACCGCCGTTGTGGAGGGTCTTGCGCAGGCGATCGTGCACGGTGATGTCCCGGAAACACTGAAGGATAAGCAGCTCTACACCCTCGACCTCGGTTCGCTGGTGGCAGGCAGCCGGTACCGCGGTGACTTCGAGGAACGCCTCAAGAAGGTGCTCAAGGAGATCAACACCCGCGGCGACATCATTCTGTTCATCGACGAGCTGCACACGCTGGTCGGGGCGGGCGCCGCCGAGGGTGCGATCGACGCAGCGTCGATCCTGAAGCCGAAGCTGGCCCGCGGTGAACTTCAGACGATCGGTGCAACCACCCTTGACGAGTACCGCAAGTACATCGAGAAGGATGCCGCCCTCGAACGTCGTTTCCAACCGGTCCAGGTGGGCGAGCCAACGGTTGAGCACACCATCGAGATCCTGAAGGGTCTGCGGGACCGCTATGAAGCGCACCACCGCGTCTCGATCACCGACGGCGCGGTCGTGGCTGCGGCCACGCTTGCCGACCGCTACATCAACGACCGCTTCTTACCGGACAAGGCGATTGACCTGATCGACGAGGCCGGTGCACGGATGCGGATCCGCCGGATGACCGCACCGCCGGATCTCCGTGAGTTCGACGAGAAGATTGCCGACGCCCGCCGGGAGAAGGAATCTGCGATCGACGCGCAGGACTTCGAAAAGGCAGCCAGCCTGCGCGATCGCGAGAAGCAGCTGGTCGCCCAGCGCGCCGAGCGGGAGAAGCAGTGGCGCTCAGGTGATCTCGATGTGGTCGCGGAGGTCGATGACGAGCAGATCGCCGAAGTGCTCGGCAACTGGACAGGCATCCCGGTGTTCAAGCTGACCGAGGAGGAAACCACTCGGCTGCTGCGCATGGAGGAGGAGCTGCACAAGCGGATCATTGGGCAAGAGGATGCCGTCAAGGCGGTATCCAAGGCGATTCGGCGCACTCGCGCAGGGCTGAAGGACCCCAAGCGCCCCTCGGGCTCGTTCATCTTCGCCGGCCCCTCGGGTGTCGGTAAGACCGAGCTGTCCAAGGCGCTGGCCAGCTTCCTGTTCGGCGACGACGACGCGCTCATCCAGATCGACATGGGTGAATTCCACGACCGCTTTACGGCGTCTCGTTTGTTTGGGGCCCCCCCGGGCTATGTCGGCTACGAGGAGGGCGGTCAACTCACCGAGAAGGTGCGTCGCAAGCCGTTCAGCGTCGTGCTGTTCGACGAAATCGAGAAGGCCCACCAGGAGATCTACAACACCTTATTGCAGGTCCTCGAGGATGGTCGCCTGACCGACGGCCAGGGGCGCACTGTCGACTTCAAGAACACCGTCTTGATTTTCACATCAAACCTGGGTACCTCGGACATATCCAAGGCAGTCGGCCTCGGGTTCAGCCAGAGTGGCGGTGACAACAACTACGAGCGGATGAAGCAGAAGGTCAACGACGAGCTGAAGAAGCACTTCCGCCCGGAGTTCCTCAACCGTATCGACGACATCATTGTGTTCCACCAGCTCACCGAGGACGAAATCATCAAGATGGTTGATCTGATGATCAGCCGGGTGTCCCAACAGCTCAAGAGCAAGGACATGACGCTGGAGCTGACGGACAAGGCCAAGTCGCTGCTGGCGAAGCGCGGATTCGACCCGGTGCTCGGTGCACGACCGTTGCGCCGGACAATCCAGCGTGAGATCGAGGACAGCCTCTCGGAGAAGATTCTCTTCGAGGAGATTGGCCCCGGCCAGCTGGTAACCATCGACGTCGAGAACTGGGACGGCGAGGGTGCCGGCGAAGACGCGGCGTTCACCTTTGCCGGTAGCCGGAAGCCGGCTCCGGTCGTCGAGCCGGATCTTGCCCAGGCCGGTGCCGCCGGTACGCCGGGCGCGGCTGAGTAACCCACCACGAGAGCGGGCGGCTTCCCGATAGGGGCCGCCCGCTCTGTGATGCCCCGGTGTGGCTCATCAGCCCGTGGCTTACGATTCTCGGGTAATTGATGGACAGCGGAATCTGGTGAGACTCCAGAACGGTCGCGCCACTGTATACAGTCAGACCCGACGTCCATTACACCTGTACCTGGGACGCGAAGATCCCGGAAAGGACATGAGATGACTTCTCCTGACGTGAGCAATACCAGGGTGGGCGCCATTGACCTGTCGGGGACAAGGTCGGCGGTCGTGCTGTCGATGACGGCCTTCCTGGCGCTTGTCGTGCTCTACTTCGTTGGCATGGACCAGGGGGCGACCTCGGTCTTCGGCAACACCACCTACATTCATGAGTTCCTGCACGACGGCCGACATCTGCTGGGTTTCCCCTGCCACTGACACTCAGCAAGGACAATCGAAAATGGAGAAGCAAATTATCTGGCGTGGCCTGCTGGCCGGCGCCGCCGCCGGCGTGCTGGCGTTCCTATTTGCGCGGCTCTTCGTGGAACCGCAGATCGACCGTGCCATCGACTACGAGGACGGCATAGGTGCGGCGCACGACGCCATCGAACATGCGGCGGGTACCGCTGGGCACAGCCATGGCGGAGACGGTGCAGGGTTCAGCCGCGCTGTTCAGATGAATATCGGCATGGGTCTGGGAGTGCTGGCGTTCAGTATCGCCATCGGCGCTCTCGTTGCCGTCGTGTTCGCGGTGGCTTATGGGCGCGTCGGCGATGTCTCGGCCCGTCTCTTGTCGCTTTATATCGCGGGCGGAATGTTGATCAGCCTCTATGTCGTGCCGGCACTGAAGTACCCGGCGAGCCCGCCGGCGCTCAGTCTGGACGAGACGATACGCCAGCGCACCCTGCTCTACCTGCTGATGGTTGCGTTGTCGGCGGCGGCGTTAGTGGGAGCGGTCTATCTCGGCCGTCGACTGGTGACGCGGCTAGGCGCCTGGAACGCCACGGTGACTGCCACCGGTGCCTATGTCTTGGCCGTAGCGACCCTGATGTTCATTCTGCCGACCATCAAGGAGACCCCAGGCCCGCTGGTCGACGAATCTGGCACCATCATTTTTGGGGGGTACCCGGCTGACGTGCTCTACGAGTTCCGGTTGTACTCACTGGGGACACAGATCGTGATCTACGCAACCATCGGGCTGGTGTTCGCCGAACTGGTGTCTCGGCTGCTCGGCGAGCGCACGAAGGTGTCTACGCGGTGATTGTGCTCCGGTGAGCTTCACCTGGTGAGCGAGGTTGTCCGGCTGATTTTGGTGTCGCACGCCATGACGGATGCGACGGCTGCCGGACGGTTTCCCACCGACGAATCGCTCAACTCCATGGGTCGGAGGCAGATCGAAGCTGGAACAGAAGTCGTCTCCGTCGAGCAGGCGTTCTGCGGTCCGGAGACGCGCACCCGTCAGACGGCAGAGCTGCTTGGCGTGCAGGCGTCGATCGAGCCGAAGCTTGCCGATCTAGATTTCGGCCGGTGGCGCGGTGATGTGCTCGGCCGGGTGTTGCGGGCCGAGTTAGCCCTATGGCTGACCGACCCGATGTGTGCACCGCACGGCGGCGAGTCGGTGGTCGAGCTGATCGACCGGGTCGCCGGCTGGATGGGATCCCTTTCATCGCAGCGTGGCCGCATCCTTGCTGTCACCCACCCGGCGGTAGTTCGCGCCGCAATACTTGGCGTGCTGGACGCACCGCCGAAATCGTTCTGGCGCATCGATGTGGCCCCGGCCAGCCGCACCGTTATGCACTTCCGTGGGCACGCTTGGACACTGCGGAGTTCTCGCTGATTCAGGTGGTTGGGATCAGACTGAATGCTTGAGTGACGATCGTCATCAGCCATCCGGCGGCAGTCTGGCTGCGGTATTGCGGCCAGTTCGCCTGGAGACTAACGACCCACGGCTGGCCACTGCGGTCGACGGCGTACCAGCTGAATGTCAGGTCACCGGGCAGGTTGCCCGCTTTTGCCCCGATGTAGGGCCACTGGGTCCGGTCGAGATCGATGCCGGCCACCGCCGAGAGGATGTCCCTCACAGGCCGCGCCTCACCCACGGCCGACGCCTGTAGCGCGGCGTGCAACCGGCAGATGTCGGCGGCGCTGCCATACCATTCGGCGCCGATATCCGACGCTGGTGTGTGGGTGCGTTTCGGATCTGGCTCGTAGGGCCGCGAATTCGTCTGTCGCAGCAGCTGTGCGCGGCCCTGCGGCGAGGCTTTCTTCCACTCCTCGCGGACATCCGGCTTGCCCCACCCGACCGAGAACAGTTCGTGCATCGTCGGAAACGGTGTCATGCTCGCGGGATCGTGATGGCCCGCGGCCAGCAGCGCGCGCTCAATGGCGCCCGTTCCCAGCCGGGCGATCAACAGATCTGTAGCCATGTTGTCGCTTGCCGAGATCATCTGTTGCGCGGCGTCGCGCACTGAGACCTGCGTGCCCGGAGGCAGCTCATCGAACCCCGAGGAGCCGATGGCCTTGGCTTCCTCGGTGATGGTCAGCATGTCGGTCCAGTCCAGGGTCCCTGCTGTCACCGCGTGCGCAACGGCCAGCAGCACATACAGTTTGAAGATCGACGCCAGCGGCAGGGACATGTCGGTGTTCGTGCCTGCCACCGGAACGCACTGCCCTTGGGTGACCTTCGCGATCTGGTAGGAGTAGCGCGCGCCGGACTTGGTCAGCTGGGTGTCTATGTCTTCCCACTTCTCGATTACCGGCGGGTCAAGGTCGACCTTGAAGCGGTTGACCATGCCGGCGTCGTCGGTGTGCAGCTCGATGATCTGGGCGACCCCATAGGAGGTGAGTACATCCAGGGTGGCCTGCCCGGCTCCGATGTCGACGTTCGTGACGGTGAAAGGCCGATCCCACCAGATTCTGTCCAGCGTGACACCGACGTGCTCGACGAGCTGGGGTGCGGCCAGGGTGCGCACACCGACCGGGCCGATAGGCCAGTCGCTGTTGAGCATGTCCATGGTCTGCTTGGCGCGCAGGCCCGGTGGTGTGTTGATCTGGATGGTCGCACCGTAGGCGGCATCGGAGGCTGCGGGACGGGGCGTGGTACATCCGCAGGCCAGGACTACGACGAGGATGAGTGCGACTGCCAGCTTGGCCGCTCCCCGTCGGGCCTGGGCTGCCTCACGCCGGAGCGTCGGTCCCCGCAACATCGAGTACAACCTCGAACTCCAGTAACGACGATCCCGTGGCGACCGGGTTGGCACGCTCCCCGGCATGCGCGGCGATGGCCGGGCCGGTGGCCCATGCCTGAAATGCCTCTTCGGAATCCCACTTGGTCACCACGAAGTAGCGGTTGTCGCCCTTGACCGGGCGCAGCAGTTGAAAGCCGAGAAAGCCTGGCTGGTTGTCGACGGCATGTGCACGGTGGGCGAATCGCTTTTCCAATTCGGGACCGGCGTCGGGCGGAAGCTCGATGGCATTGATCTTCACCACAGGGTTTTGGCTGGGCATGGCAATCAGGCTACCGCGTGCTATCACCCATGATGGGTCTATGGATTCCGATCGGGGCTCTAGCTGGATCCGCGGCTCCACCGAGAGCAATCTGCTGACCCGTCGAGGCGGTGCCGGCACACCTCTGGTGCTGGTACACGGACTGATGGGCCGAGGCTCCACCTGGTCGCGCCAGCTTCCCTGGCTCAGCCGGCTGGGGGAGGTCTTCACCTACGACGCGCCGTGGCACCGCGGACGTGGGGTGGATGACGCATTCCCGATATCCACGGAGCGCTTCGTTGCTGACCTCGGCGACGCGGTGAGCGAGCTCGGTGCGCCGGCGATCATGGTCGGTCATTCGATGGGTGCGCTGCATTCGTGGTGTCTGGCCGCCCAGCGACCCGAGCTGGTGACTGCTGTCGTCGTCGAGGATATGGCTCCGGATTTTCGGGGGCGGACGACGGGTCCGTGGGAACCGTGGCTACACGCACTTCCCGTGGAATTCGCCACCGCAGAACAGGTTTACAGCGAATTCGGGCCGGTGGCGGGTCGATACTTCCTCGAAGCGTTCGACCGCACAGCGACCGGGTGGCGCATCCACGGTGATCCGCGTCGCTGGATTGAGATAGCCGCGCAGTGGGGGACCCGCAGCTATTGGAGTCAGTGGAACTCGGTGTCGGTGCCCACCCTGCTCATGGAAGCCGGAAACTCCGTCACCCCGCCTGGGCAGATGCGGGCGATGGCCGATTCCGGGTTGCGGACGACCTACCTGAAGGTGCCCGGAGCCGGCCATCTCATCCACGACGATGCGCCAGTGCAGTATCGGGCAGCGGTCGAGGCTTTTCTATCGACCTTCACGGGTTCTTGAGGATGGCCGCTGCATCGTCGCCTCGGGTGTCGTTTGGTCGGCTCCTCCTCAGGCCTGGGGGCCTGCATCGTCGCCTTCGCCGTAGAGCGCGAACCGACCGTCGGCCGTCTGCTCCACCAATCCATCGATGAGCAGCGAATCCAGGGCGCGGTCTCGCTGCGCGGGGTCTGCTGTCCACGCGACGTCGAGGGCCCCGCGATTGACGGGAAAGGGGTTGGCGCGCAACACATCGAGCAGCCGACCACGCACCTGACGATCGGTGCCAGCATAGCGTTGTGTCCGGCGAGGCGGGCCGGCGCTCGCCGGAAAGCCCAGCGACCGCCACGCGCAGTGGGGCAACGGACACGATCCGCATCGGGGCGCTCGTGCCGTGCACACCGTCGCGCCCAACTCCATCAGTGCAGCCGAGAACTGCGGGGCAGTCGCGTTGCCGGGTAGCAGGGCGGCGACATCAGTAAGGTCACGCGTGGTGGGCGAGGCCGCGTCCCCGCGTCCGTGCACCGCCCTGGCCACCACCCGCCGGACGTTGGTGTCGACTACCGGGACTCGTTGCTGGTATGCGAAGCACGCGACGGCGCGGGCTGTGTACGTTCCGACGCCCGGAAGCGACAGGAGTGTGTCGACATCCGTTGGTACGACATCGCCGTGCTGTGCTGCGATCACCGTCGCGCATTCGTGTAGCCGCTTGGCCCGCCTCGGGTAGCCGAGCTTTCCCCATGCCCGCAGGACGTCGGCTGCGCTGGCTGCCGCGGTTGCCGACGCTGTGGGCCAGCGTGCGATCCATTCCAGCCAGATCGGTTCCACCCGTGACACCGGCGTTTGTTGCAGCATGAATTCACTGACCAGGATCTGCCATGCCGAGACACCCGGACGTCGCCACGGCAAGTCGCGCTGTTCGGCTGCATACCAGGCCAATAGCTGTTTGGAATGGATCACCAACGCCTGCTCCGGCACAATGTCGGCCATGCCCAATACGAGCCCGGCCAATGCGTGGAAAGCACTCAAGGAGGGTAACGAGCGATTCGTTGCCGGCAAGCCGGCACATCCCAGCCAGAGTATCGAATTCCGAGCCCGCCTCGTCCAGGGGCAGAAGCCCACCGCGGTGCTGTTCGGGTGCGCCGACAGCCGGGTGGCCGCCGAGATCATCTTCGACCAAGGGCTTGGCGACATGTTCGTGGTTCGCACCGCGGGACACGTCATCGACGGGGCGGTGCTCGGTTCGATCGAGTACGCGGTCACCGTCCTGAAGGTGCCGCTGATCGCCGTCCTCGGACATGACAGCTGCGGAGCCGTTCAGGCGACATTGTCGGCGCTGGACGACGGGGTACTGCCGGACGGCTACGTGCGCGACGTCGTGGAGCGGGTCATGCCATCCATCCTGCTCGGGCGCCGCGATGGCCTCGATCGCGTCGATGAGTTCGAGGCCAGGCATGTCACTGAGACCGGCAACCAGCTACTGACCAGGTCAGCGGCGATCGCCGCAGCGGTGAGTTCGGGCGACCTTGCCATCGTCGGCCTGACCTACCACCTGGCCGACGGCCAGGCGATCTTGCGCGACCATCTTGGCGACATCGGCGAAAACTAAGCGGCACTCTCCGCCCTCGTGTAAGCGCTCATCGGTGTTTTCGCTCTTCGCGCGAGCAGGAGGTACCCCCACATCGGCGACACGCCGGGCAACATCGGACAAGGTCGCATGACCGCGCCTTACCGTGACGTTGTGCTGGATCTAGAACCGCATGGCCCGTTGCCCAACCAGATTTACTGGAGGCGTAGGGCGTTGGCGCTCGGCATCGCCGTGCTCGTCATCGGTGTGATCGCGGCAATCGTTGCGGTGGTGGTGATGAACAGCACCAGTTCCGAACAACCAACGGCGAACGAGTCCTCGGCCAATCAGGAGGGGGGCCCGGCAGCGTTGCCGGGAGAGAACCCTGAGGTGAACTCGCCTATCCAGCCTGGTGGGCAAGCTCCGCCGGCGGCGACGCCGACCGCAGCTGTCGTGCCACCACCGATCCTTCAAGAGGGGGACGACTGCCCCGATTCTGCTCTGGCGGTCAAGGGAATCACCAACGTGCCGCAGTACGTCATCGGTGACCAGCCCAAGTTCACCATGGTGGTG
>JBMYXJ010000057.1:0-10249 GCA_049608285.1 Mycobacterium sp.
TCACCAGCCCGACCTGAACTACGACAACCCTGCAGTGCAGGAGGCGATGATCGATGTGCTGAGGTTCTGGTTGGACCTCGGCATCGACGGTTTCCGCCTCGACGCCGTGCCCTACCTGTTCGAGCGGGAGGGTACCAACTGCGAGAACTTGCGCGAGACACACGCGTTCCTCAAGCACTGCCGCAGTGTGATTGACGCAGAGTTCCCCGGTCGGGTGCTGTTGGCGGAGGCCAACCAGTGGCCCGCTGATGTCGTCGAGTACTTCGGCGATCCCGAAACGGGCGGCGATGAGTGCCACATGGCCTTCCACTTCCCGCTGATGCCACGCATCTTCATGGCGGTACGCCGCGAGTCTCGGTTCCCGATCTCGGAGATCCTGGCGAACACCCCGCCGATTCCCGATATGGCGCAGTGGGGAATTTTTCTACGCAACCACGACGAGCTCACGTTGGAGATGGTCACCGACGAGGAGCGCGATTACATGTACTCCGAGTACGCCAAGGACCCGCGGATGAAAGCCAACGTCGGAATCCGACGCCGGCTGGCACCGCTGCTGGAGAATGATCGCGGCCAGATGGAGTTGTTCACTGCGCTGCTGCTGTCGTTGCCAGGGTCACCGGTGCTGTACTACGGCGACGAGATTGGGATGGGCGACATCATCTGGCTCGGAGATCGCGACGCTGTGCGCACCCCGATGCAGTGGACGCCTGATCGCAATGCCGGATTCTCCACTGCGACTCCGGGCCGCCTCTATTTGCCACCGAACCAGGACGCGATCTACGGGTATCAGTCGGTGAACGTCGAGGCGCAGCGTGACCTTTCGACGTCGCCCCTGAACTGGACCCGCAACATGCTCGCGGTCCGCCGCCGATACCCGGCGTTCGCGCTCGGGACTTTCCGAGAGCTGGGTGGGTCAAATCCTTCAGTGCTGACCTACGTGCGCGAGCTCGGCGACCCGAGCCAGCACGACACCGTGCTTTGCGTCAACAACCTGTCGCGGTTTCCGCAGCCCATCGAGTTGAACCTGCAGCAATGGAACGGCTACAAGCTGATCGAGATCACAGGGTATGTTGAGTTTCCCTCGATCAGTCAGCGGCCCTACCTGCTGACGTTGCCAGGGCACGGGTTCTACTGGTTCCTACTCAGACCGGGCGACCCGGAGGCGGGAGATCCATTGTGACCGCGTCGATGACATTGCCGTTCGGCGATTGGATCAAGCACCAGCGCTGGTATGCCGGCCGCGGTCGAGAGCAGGTTTCTGTCGAACCCGCCTCGACGACAGTGCTGCTCGATGACCTCGATCTCGTCCTTCTCGATGTCACCTACACCGACGGCTCGGCCGACCGCTACCAGGTGCTGGTGCATTGGGGCAGTGCACCTATGGACGAGTACAGCGATGTCGCCACCATCGGGACGTCGTCGAGTCCGGACGGCGAGCGCACCGCCTATGACGGGCTCTACGATCCCGACGCCGGACGCCACCTGTTGGCGCTGGTCGATTCGTCGGCCACCGTCGGGGGCTTGAGATTCGGTAAGGAACCCGACGCGAGGTTGCCACTGGACGCCTCCCCGCGGATGTCGGGCGCCGAACAGAGCAACACCAGCGTTGTCTTCGGCGAGCAGGCCGTGCTCAAGGTATTCCGGCGGCTCACCCCCGGCATCAACCCGGACGTCGAACTCAACCGGGTGCTGGCTCGCGTGGGTAACCCGCACGTCGCCCAGCTGCTCGGGTCCTATGAAACCCTCTGGCAAGGAACCGGTTCGGAGGCTTGCGCGCTGGGAATGGTGACGTCCTATGCGGCCAACAGCGCCCAGGGGTGGGATATGGCCAGGGCCAGCGTCCGTGATCTGTTCGCCGAAGGCGATCTATACGCCGACGAGGTGGGCGGCGACTTCGCCGGCGAGTCCTTCCGCCTGGGAGAGGCCGTTGCTTCGGTCCATGCGGCGCTCGCCGAGCAGCTGGGTACCTCATCGCAGCGTTTCCCGGTGGACACCGTGTTGGAGCGGTTGGAGTCGGCCGCGCAGATGGTTCCGGAGTTGCAGGATTGCGCTGCATTGATCGAAGAGCGGTACCGCAAGCTCGCAGACGAGACGAGCTCCGTTCAGCGTGTGCATGGCGACTTGCATCTCGGTCAGGTGCTCCGGGTACCGGATGGCTGGTTGCTGATCGATTTCGAGGGAGAACCGGGCCAGCCACTCGACAAACGTCGGCAACCGGATTCGCCGCTGCGCGATGTCGCCGGCATGCTGCGTTCCTTCGACTACGCTGCCCATCAGCGACTAGTGGGTTCGACGGAGGACCCCAACCGTGACAGACAGGTTTCGGCGCGCGCGCGTGAGTGGGTCGATCGCAACGGCGCCTCGTTCTGCGACGGTTATGCGGCCGTGGCCGGGGTGGACCCGCGCGACTTCGCTCAGGTACTTGCAGCCTATGAACTGGACAAGGCGGTGTACGAGACGGCATACGAGGCGCGCTTCAGGCCGTCGTGGCTGCCCATCCCCCTGAGATCGATCGAACGTATCTTGGGCTGAATAAGGCTGGCAACCGTGGCCACCAGGTAGGGCGCCGCCGCTTCTCGGCTCCTACACTCAGCCCGCCCAGGCCGGTGGCAATCCGAAACGTCCGCTGCCAACTTGGTGACCACGGTTGCAACAGCGTCCCGAAGCTAACACACTCGGTGGCGCAACCGATGGAACCGAGCCCTAAGCATGTTGGTGCGCAAAGCCTTTCAAAGCGGCCTCGACGCCGTTCTCAAGCTTTGGCCTGGAGCACCATGACTGCGCGGGCTTCGACAGTGAGCCTGGCGCCCGCGGCGACCGGCCTTGATCCTTCCATAACCGCACCGTCGACGGTGTAGATCACTGGTTGCCAGGCGGCGCCGAAATCCTTTGGTGGCAGTACGAAGTCAATGGGTTCGTGATGTGCGTTGAAGCACAGGATGAACGAATCATCGGTTACGCGTTGCCCTCGTGAGTCCAGGTCCGGGATGCCGTGTCCGTTGAGATACACCGCGACGGACTTGCCGAAACCTGAATCCCAGTCCTCATCGCTCATCTCCGCTCCCCCGGGGGTGAACCAGGAGATATCCGGTATGTGTACGGAGCCACGTCGCCGCACGGGCAGTCCGTCGAAGAACCGGCGCCGGCGGAACACCGGGTGTGCGGCGCGCAACTCCGCGACCGACTTGGTGAATTCGATCAACCTGTTGTCGGAATTCGCCCAGTCGATCCAGGTGGTCTCGTTGTCCTGGCAGTAGCCGTTGTTGTTGCCGCCCTGGGTCCGGCCTAGTTCGTCGCCGTGGCAGATCATCGGTACACCCTGGGACAGCAGATTGGTGGTGATGAAGTTCCGTTGCTGTTGAGCACGTAACACGTTGATTTCGGGATCGTTGGTCGGGCCCTCGACGCCACAGTTCCAGGACCTGTTGTAGCTTTCGCCGTCCTGGTTGTCTTCACCGTTTGCTTCGTTGTGCTTTTCGTTGTAGGCCACCAGGTCGGCCAGCGTAAATCCGTCGTGGGCGGTGACGAAGTTGATCGATGCCACCGGACGCCTCCCGGTGCGTTCGTAGAGGTCTGCGGATCCGGTGAGCCTCGAAGCGAACTCGCCGAGGCTGGCGTCTTCGCCGCGCCAGAAGTCGCGCACCGTGTCTCGGTACTTGCCGTTCCACTCGGTCCACTGCGGCGGGAAGTTGCCCACCTGGTAGCCGCCCGGGCCGACATCCCACGGCTCGGCGATGAGTTTGACCTGGCTGACCGTCGGGTCCTGCTGGACGAGTTCGAAGAAGGTCGACAACTTGTCGACGTCGTAGAATTCCCTGGCCAGGGTGGAGGCCAGGTCGAAGCGGAAGCCATCGACGTGCATCTCGGTGACCCAGTAGCGCAGCGAGTCCATGATCAGCTGCAGGGCGTGCGGGTGACCGGCGTTGAGGCTGTTTCCGGTGCCCGTGTAGTCCATGTAGTAGCGCTTGTCCTCGTCGATGAGTCGGTAATACGCGGCGTTGTCGATGCCACGCATGGACAACGTCGGGCCGAGGTGGTTTCCCTCGGCGGTGTGGTTGTAGACCACGTCGAGGATCACCTCGATGTCCGCCTCGTGTAGCGCGCGGACCATAGCCTTGAACTCCTGGACCTGACCGCCCGGTGTGGCGCTGGCGCCGTACTTGAAGTCCGGCGCGAAGAATCCGATGGTGTTGTAACCCCAGTAGTTGGACAACCCCTTGGCGATCAAGGTCGAGTCGTTGGCGAAGTGGTGCACCGGCATCAGCTCGATGGCGGTGACCCCTAGCCCCTTGAGGTGCTCGATGATCGCGGGATGGGCGATTGCCGCGTAGGTGCCGCGTGTGCGTTCGGCGATTTCGGGGTGGGTCTGGGTGAGGCCCTTCACGTGCGCCTCGTAGATGATTGAGTCCGCGTACTCATGTCGTGGGGGCCGGTCAGTGCCCCAGTCGAAGAACGGGTTGATCACGACCGACTTGGGCATGCTGCCAGCTGAATCGTCGTCGTTGCGGCTGTCGGGGTCGCCGAAGTTGTAGGCGAACAGCGACTGGTCCCAGTGAAACGTGCCGTCGATGGCTTTCGAGTACGGATCGAGCAGCAGTTTGTTGGGGTTACAGCGTCGGCCCGAGGCCGGCTCGTACGGTCCGTGCACCCGGTAGCCGTAGCGTTGCCCGGGCTCGACTTCGGGCACGAAGCCGTGCCACACGAAGCCGTCCACCTCGGGCAGGAGTAGCCGCGTCTCAACGAGCCCGCCGGATCCATCAGGACTGAACAGGCATAGTTCAACCGATTCGGCGGCTTCACTGAAAACCGCAAAATTGCTTCCGGAGCCGTCGTATGTCGAGCCCAGCGGGTAGGCCTTGCCGGGCCAAATCTGCGTCAGTGCCGCGTCGGTGTGCGGTCGCGAGTCAGCCTGTGTGGTTGGTATCACCGCGGGCACAGCCGTGTCCTTGGAATTGGCGGCGGAAGTCAAAATGCACACTCCGGGTTAACGGGAACCGAACAAGAAGACGATACGGTGCCGGCGGGCGTGTGGGCCGACTGCTCTCGGCGCGGGACGGAGATACAGAGATTCTGCGGATGCGGCTAGCCGGTTACGGTAACGCCTGCCGCGCGCAACGCGTCCAGGGCATCGGCGGTAGTTGTCGGGGAGACCCCCGCTGTCAGGTCGAGTAGAACCGTCGTCGTGAAGCCCGCGGCGACCGCATCGATGGCGGTCTCCTTTACGCAGTAGTCCGTGGCGATCCCCACCACGTCGACCGCGCCTACCCCACGCGCATGCAACCAGTCGGCCAGCGTGGTGCCAACCTCGTCGGTGCCTTCGAAACCGCTGTAGGCGGCCGTGAAGTGTCCCTTGGTGAACACCGCTTCTACCGGGCTGAGGTCGAGGTCGGGGTGAAAATCGGCGCCGGGAGTCGCCGCGACACAGTGTGGCGGCCAGGAGGCGGCGAAGTCGGGTTCCTCGGAGAAGTGACTGCCGGGGTCAATATGAAAATCCTTGGTGGCGACCACGTGGTCATAGCCCAGGTTCGCGGTGAGCATCTCGCTGATTCCGCGCGTCACCGCCGCACCTCCTGCGACGGCCAATGAGCCGCCCTCGCAGAAGTCGTTCTGAACATCGACGATGATCACCGCGCGCTGCGACTTCTTCACCGCTGCACCGTATCGCCCGTCGACCGTGACACGCTTTAGAGTGGCTGGTACCGAGCGAGCAATCCACGGTGGAGGAATGTAGCGGATGTTGTCCTATGCGTCCGGAGTCGACGAACCACCCCTACTGGATGAGACGATCGGCGCAAATCTGGCGCGAACGGTGGCAAGGGTCGGAGACCGCGAGGCGCTCATCGAGTGCGAGACCGGGCGACGGTGGACCTACGCGGAGTTCTCCGAGGCAACCGTTCGCATCGCCACAGCACTGCTGCACAGAGGGATCCAACCCGGCGACCGTGTCGGCATATGGTCGCCGAATACCGCCGAATGGGCGATGATCCAGTACGCCACAGCGCAGATCGGTGCCATCCTGGTCACCATCAATCCGGCTTACCGTGCCGAGGAATTGGAATACGTGCTCAACCAGTCCTCCGTCGCGCTGGTGCTGTCGGCGGAGTCGTTCAAGACATCGGACTACGCCGGGATGCTCGCTGCCGTCGCTGGCCGTTGCCCGCATCTGCGCGACGTTGTCATCATCGGATCACCGAGCTGGTTGGCTATCGCCGAGACTGAAGCCGACGCGGGCGCACTGCACGACGTGCAAGCAGGTCTGCGCCCGTCGGACCCGATCAACATCCAATACACCTCGGGCACCACTGGCTTCCCCAAGGGCGCGACGCTGACCCACGCGAACATCCTCAACAACGGCTACCTGGTCGGTGAGTGCCTCCAATACACCGAATCAGACAAAGTCTGCATCCCGGTGCCGTTCTACCACTGCTTTGGGATGGTGCTGGGCAATCTGGCGTGCACCTCGCATGGTGCGGCAATGGTGATCCCCGGTGCGGGCTTCGACCCCGAATCAACTCTGAAAGCCGTTGCTGCGCAGAGGTGTACGTCGCTGTACGGGGTTCCCACGATGTTCATCGCCGAGCTGTCGCTGCCGAACTTCGCAGACTATGACTTGTCGAGCTTGCACACAGGAATCATGTCGGGGTCACCCTGCCCGGAGCACGTGATGCGCAACGTCATCGACCGCATGCACATGGCTGGGGTCGCGATCTGTTACGGCATGACCGAGACGTCCCCGGTGTCCACCCAGACTATGCCCACTGACTCGTTGGATCGCCGGGTGAGCACCGTGGGGCGGGTGGGCCCGCATCTGGAGATCCAGATTGTCGACGAGGTGGGCGCACAGGTCCAACGCGGCGTACCTGGTGAGCTGTGCACGCGGGGCTACAGCGTGATGGCGGGCTACTGGGGGGACCCGGGCAAGACCGCCGAGGTCATCGACACCGATGGGTGGATGCACTCCGGTGACGTCGCGGTGATGGACGAGGACGGCTACCTGAGCGTGACTGGCCGCATCAAGGACATGGTGATCCGGGGCGGTGAGAACATCTACCCCCGCGAAGTCGAGGAGTTCCTCCACAGCCACCCGGACATCATCGACGCACAGGTTGTGGGAGTGCGCGACGAGAAGTATGGCGAAGAACTGATGGCGTGGATCAGAGTGACTGACGGTGCGCAGCCCCCCACCGCCGAGAGCCTGCGGGCGTTCTGCGCCGGGCGGATCGCCCACCAGAAGATCCCCCGGTACGTCGAAGTCATCGACGAATTCCCGTTGACGGTGACGGGCAAGGTGCGCAAGGTTGAGCTGCGCACACGTGGGGAGGGACTGCTAGGCGATCGGCGGTGAGAACTATCCCCGCGCAGCTGCGGCAACGCGACGACACGACATGCGGCCCCAGCACGGCCGTCGTCGCGGGAATGCTGCTGGACCCCGAATACCGGTCGAGGCTCTCCGATCCCGGCTCTGGAGTCGCCTGGTTCAGTCAGGAGCAGGTGCGGGTGCACTCGCTGGTAAACCGGGTATGGCCGCGCGCGTTGGGTATGACCCCAATGGGAATGGCGAGAGCGCTCAACCTTTACTCGCGCGGCCGCGGGGTCCGCTACCGGTGGCGAATATGGGCTGGTCGTTGTGACTCGCTAGACGACGTAGTAAATGCGGTTGGGTCCGGTTGGCCGGTGCCAATGTTGATCGGCAGATGGATTCCGCGGCACTGGGTGCTGATCTACGAGGTCTCTCCCCTCGGACTGCATTGTTATGAACCGTCCTCGGGTGAGGTGCGCAGCGTCGCTGCAGACACGCTTCGGCTGGCCCAGCTCAGCGGGCTGGGCTACCGGCGGCCCTTCGCATTCGTCGTGCCGACAACCGAAAGACGAATGCCGGCGAGGCGGCGGTCCGGCCGCCGAGGGGATGGGGCGGAGAAGGATGGCCCATCTGCACTGTGGTAGTCAGGGCTAGCAGGCGCGTTGCGTCAGCTAGTACGCCAAACTATAGTCTGGACACATGTCCAAAAAGGTTCGGATTCGTTGTTCCACACGATTTGGGCAGTTCAGGGCGCCTTCCGCTCCCGGACGACCGCTGCGCTTGCGCGCCACAAAGGGTAAGTGAGCTGAGAATGCGCATCGCCTTGCTGTCCTACCGGAGTAAAACCCACTGCGGAGGCCAGGGAGTCTATGTTCGGCATTTGAGCGGCGGTTTCGGCCACGACGTCGAAGTCTTCTCCGGCCAGCCCTACCCCGACGGGCTCGACCCACGCGTTCGGCTCACGAAGGTCCCCAGCCTCGATCTCTACCGCGAGCCGGATCCGTTCCGCGTCCCGAAGCCTCGCGAGATCAAGACCAGGATCGACTTGCTGGAGCTACTCACCACCTGGACCGCCGGCTTTCCCGAACCGAAGACCTTCAGCCTGCGCGCCGCCAGGCTGCTGGCGAGGCGCCGCGGCGAGTTCGACGTGGTGCACGACAATCAGTGCCTTGGCACCGGGCTATTGACGATCGCAGAGTCGGGACTGCCGGTTGTGGCCACGGTGCACCACCCGATCACCCGGGACAGAGTGTTGGATGTCGCCGCCGCCAAGTGGTGGCGCAAACCGCTGGTGCGTCGGTGGTACGGCTTTGCCGAAATGCAGAAGACGGTGGCCCGTCAGATCCCCGAATTGATCACCGTTTCCTCGACGTCGGCCGCCGATATCGCCGCGGATTTCGCGGTCAGAGACGACCAGCTCCAGGTCGTGCCGCTGGGAGTGAACACTGAACTGTTCCAGCCGGCGCAGAATCGAGTCCGCAACCGCATCATCGCTATCGCCAGCGCCGACGTCCCGCTCAAAGGGGTAAGTCACCTGCTGCATGCAGTTTCTAGGCTACGTGTCGAGCGTGACCTTGAATTACAGCTCGTCGCCAAGCTGGAGCCCACCGGGCCAACCGAGAAACTCATCGCCGAGTTGGGCATCTCCGACATCGTGCACAGCTCCTTCGGGCTGAGCGATTCTGAGTTGGCAGACCTGCTGGCGTCGGCCGAAGTTGCTTGCATCCCTTCGCTATACGAAGGATTTTCGTTGCCAGCAGTGGAGGCGATGGCCAGTGGGACCCCGATTGTCGCCAGTCGGGCTGGCGCGCTGCCGGAGGTAGTCGGAGCCGACGGCGAATGCGCAAGGCTGGTTGAGCCGGCCGATGTGGATGAATTGACGAGTGTCCTGGGTGAACTGTTGGATTCGCCGATGGAGCTGCGAAGGCTCGGTGCCAACGGACGGCGGCGTGCACTGGAGGTCTTCAGTTGGGAATCCGTTGCCGCGCAGACTCTTGCAGTGTACGAGCGGGCCTGTGAACGGGTTGCAACATGCTGACCGTGGACTTCGACCAGCTTGGGGTCGGCGCCGGGACCAAGGTGATCGATGTCGGTTGCGGCGCAGGCCGGCACACCTTCGAAGCGTTCCGGCGCGGCGCCGACGTGGTCGGATTCGACCAGAGTGCTTCTGATCTCAACGACGTTGACGAGATCCTGCGGGCGATGGAGAAACAGGGCGAGGTGCCTGCTCGGGCCAAAGGTGAAGTAGTCAAGGGTGATGCCCTCGACCTCCCGTATGATGACAACACATTCGACTGTGTAGTCGCCTCCGAAATTCTCGAGCATGTACCTCAGGATGACCGGGCCATATCGGAGTTGGTGCGCGTACTCAAACCAGGTGGTGCGCTCGCGATTACGGTGCCACGTTGGCTACCGGAGCGGATCTGCTGGGCGCTGTCGGATGAGTACCATGCCAACGAGGGCGGGCATATTCGTATCTATCGTGCAGACGCGCTGCGCGACAAGATCATCGCCCATGGCCTTCGGTTGACGCACACCCACCATGCGCATGCGCTGCACGCTCCGTATTGGTGGCTCAAATGTCTTGTGGGCATACAGAAGAGTACGCATCCGGCAGTTTCTGCCTATCACAAAATGTTGGTGTGGGACATGATGAGCCAACCCTGGATCACCCGGACCGCCGAGTCGGCCCTGAACCCGCTCATCGGAAAGAGCATCGCGCTCTACTTCCGCAAGCCGGGCGCGGTCGATGTTTGATACCCCCTGCGTGCCTGGGGTTTTAACCTCGGCACAGTGCAGGCAGACGGCCGAATCGATCGCGGCGACCCAGGAATCCACGGGAGCTATCCCGTGGTCGGTGGGTGGCCACACAGACCCGTGGGACCACATCGAAAACGCGATGGCGTTGACCGCGGCGGGGTTGTTCACACCGGCCCGCGAGGCCTTCGA
>JBMYXJ010000058.1:0-10191 GCA_049608285.1 Mycobacterium sp.
GCCGGCCGTGCGGGCGCAGGTGAACATTGCGGGCATCATTCTGGGCGGCACCTGCGCGAAGTCGAGGATCACCGCCGCCCAGAATTCGACATTGGTCTCGATGGCCCGGTCGGGGCGACGCTCCCGCAACTCGGCCAATGCGGCCTGCTCCAGGGCGGCCGCCACTTCATAGCGAGGCGCCGCCAGGCGTTTGGCGGTCGCACGCAACACCCGGGCGCGCGGATCCTCGGCCTGATACACCCGGTGTCCGAAGCCCATCAGCTTCTCGCTGCGATCCAGGATTCCCTTGACTACCGCCCGCGCATCCCCGCTCTGCTCGGCCTCCTCGATCATCGGGATCACCCGTGCGGGAGCACCGCCGTGCAGAGGTCCGCTCATCGCACCTATCGCACCTGACAGCGAAGCGGCCACGTCGGCACCCGTCGACGCGATCACGCGTGCGGTGAACGTGGACGCGTTCATGCCGTGCTCGGCGGCGCTCACCCAGTAGGCATCGATGGCCTCGATGTGGCGCGGGTCGGGCTCGCCCTGCCATCTCGTCATGAATCGCGCGGTGACGGTGTCTTGTTCGTCGACAATGCGCTGCGGCACCGCGGGTTGATATATGCCGCGCGCTGACTGGGCGACATAAGACAGCGCCATCACTGAGGCGCGAGCGAGTTGATCGCGAGCCGTCCGATCATCGATGTCCAGCAGCGGTGGGTAGCCCCAGATCGGCGCCAGCATTGCCAAACCTGCCTGGACATCCACTCGGACGTCGCCGCTGTGGATCGGCAGCGGGAACGGTTCGGCAGGCGGCAGGCCCTGCCCGAACTGGCCGTCGACCAGCAGGCCCCATACATCGCCGAAGGTCACGTGGTGTGCGACCAGGTCCTCGATGTTGACACCGCGGTAGCGCAGCGCGCCGCCGTTCTTGTCAGGTTCGGCGATCTCGGTCTCGAACGCCACCACGCCCGCCAACCCGGGAGCAAAATCCTTCGGTACCGCAGTCATCTGTTGATCCTTGCATCCGCGTCCCGCGGTGACTCGGAGAGTCGGCGTTCCCGCGGCAGATTGGACCGGCCGACGCTCCGGCCGCGGCGTAGCGTTGCCGTGTGGGGACTTCTGATGAATGGGCCCGGATGCGGGTGGAGTACGGGGCTGCGGAGAAGGACGGCAGTGGTGATCTAGACGCCAGCTGGCTGGACGTCGGCTGGGTGGCGCTGTTGGGCAGCTGGATGTCGGAGGCCGAACAGGCGGGTGTATCCGAGCCCAACGCGATGGTCGTGGGGACGGTCGACAGCAGCGGCAGGCCCGTCACCCGCACCGTGCTGTGTAAGAGCGTGGATGAATCTGGCATCTCGTTCTTCACCAACTACGATTCCGACAAGGGTGTGCAGTTGGCCGCGATCCCGTATGCCTCGGCGACCTTCCCCTGGTATGCGCTGGGACGGCAGGTACACGTCCGCGGTCCGGTCACGAAGGTCGCGCTCGAGGAGACTGCCGAATACTGGGCACGCCGGCCGCGCGGGTCTCAGCTGGGGGCCTGGGCGTCGTCGCAGAGCAGACCGATCCCGTCGCGCGCCGCGTTGCTCCACCAGCTAGCCGAGGTCACCGAGCGTTTCTCGGATGTCGACGACATTCCGGCGCCGCCGCATTGGGGTGGCTACCTGATCGCACCTGAGGCGGTCGAATTTTGGCAGGGTCGGGAGAACAGGGTGCACAACAGGATTCGTGTTCGCGGCTCGGTGATCGAACGCCTGCAGCCCTAGCAGATGAATCATCGTGATCGACCTGTCTGACCCTCCGTGCGGGTTACTGCGGCAAAGGGACTACCTTTTTAAGGCAGACTTAGCGATTTTGATGGCAGACTTAGCGATTTCCCGACAGATCCAACAAAGATAGAAGGGATCCCCGTGGCCGATAACGCCAAAGCCGGGCAAGAACACGCCACCCTTAAATACCCCGGCGGCGAGGTCGAACTTGACATCGCCCACTCCACGGAGGGAGCCGATGGCGTCGCTCTGGGTTCGTTACTGGCTAAGACGGGTTACACAACCTACGACAGCGGTTTCGTCAACACCGCTCCCACCAAGAGCGCGATCACCTACATCGACGGTGATGCCGGAATTCTGCGGTACCGCGGTTACCCGATCGAGCAGTTGGCAGAGAAATCGACGTTCATCGAGGTCAGCTACCTGTTGATCTATGGTGAGTTGCCCACGGCTAAGGAACTGGAGAAATTCAGCACCCAGATCCAGCGGCACACTTTGCTCCACGAGGACCTGAAGCGCTTCTTCGATGGTTTTCCACGCAATGCGCACCCGATGCCGGTGCTGTCCAGCGCTGTCAACGCGCTGAGCACTTTCTACCAAGACTCGCTGGATCCCTTCGACCCCGAGCAGGTCGAGGTGTCCACCATCCGACTGCTGGCCAAATTGCCCACGATCGCGGCCTACGCCTACAAGAAGTCCGAGGGGCAGCCGTTCCTATACTCCGATAACTCGCTGACCCTGGTCGAGAACTTCCTCCGGATGACCTTCGGAGTCCCGGCTGAGCCCTACGAGGTCGATCCGGAGATCGTGCGAGCACTGGACATGCTGTTCATCCTGCATGCCGACCACGAGCAGAACTGCTCGACTTCGACGGTGCGCCTGGTCGGGTCCTCGCAGGCCAACCTGTTCACCTCGATCTCCGGTGGTATCAACGCACTATGGGGCCCGCTGCACGGCGGCGCAAACCAGGCGGTGCTCGAGATGTTGGAGAAGATCCGTCTGGAGGGCGGCAACGTCGCCTCATTCGTCGAACGGGTGAAGAAACGCGAAGAAGGCGTGAAGCTGATGGGCTTCGGTCACCGCGTGTACAAGAACTACGACCCCAGGGCTCGCATCGTCAAGGAGCAGGCCGACAAGATCTTGGCGAAGATCGGCGTCGATGACCAGTTGCTCAACATCGCCAAGTCGCTCGAAGAGATCGCGCTGACCGACGACTTCTTCATCGAACGCAAGCTCTATCCGAACGTCGACTACTACACGGGTGTGATCTACCGGGCGATGGGTTTCCCCACCCGGATGTTCACCGTGCTGTTTGCGCTGGGCCGCTTGCCGGGGTGGATCGCCCACTGGCGGGAGATGCACGGTGAGCCCAACAAGATCGGCCGCCCGCGCCAGATCTACACCGGCTACACCGAGCGCGGCTACGTCGAGTTGGACGGTCGGTAAATGCCGGGTCTGGTTAGCGGCCAGAAGCCGCTGATCGCAGAGTACGTAGAGCAGCTTGTGCGGTGTGACTGATACCAGCGTCGAGTCGCTGAGCCCGCGGCGCAAGGCCGTCATCTTGGCCTCGTGCTGTCTGAGCCTGCTGATCGTCTCCATGGACGCGACGATTGTCAACGTCGCGATACCGAGCATCCGCGCAGACCTGACCGCCACGCCGGCGCAGATGCAATGGGTCATCGACGTTTACACGCTGGTGCTGGCGTCGTTGTTGTTGTTGTCGGGTGCCATTGCCGACCGATTCGGCCGACGACGCACCTTCCAGGTGGGTCTGTCGGTCTTTGCCGTCGCCTCTCTGTTATGCAGCCTGGCACCGAACATCGAAACCCTGATCGCCGCACGGCTACTGCAGGCGATCGGCGGCTCGATGCTCAATCCCGTCGCGATGTCGATCATCACCCAGGTGTTCACCGGTCGGGTGGAGCGGGCGCGGGCGATCGGCATCTGGGGTGGTGTCGTCGGCATCTCGATGGCGCTGGGCCCGATAGTCGGCGGCGTGCTCATTCAGTACGTCGGCTGGCGGGCGGTGTTCTGGATAAATCTACCGATTTGCGCGGTAGCGATACTGTTGGCCGCACTCTTCGTGCCCGAATCCAAGTCGACCTCTATGCGCAGCGTGGATCCCGTCGGCCAGGCCCTTGCGGTGACCTTCCTATTCGGCGTGGTCTTCGTTCTCATCGAGGGCCCGTCGCGGGGGTGGGGCGGACCGGACGTCGTGGCTATTGGCGCCATCGCTGCACTGGCTTTCGTGGCGTTCCTGCGTTACGAAGCCAGACGTGCAGATCCGTTCATCGACCTGCGATTTTTTCGCAGCATCCCCTTCTCGTCGGCGACGATCATCGCGGTATCCGCTTTCGCGGCCTGGGGCGCGTTCCTGTTCATGATGTCGTTGTATCTGCAAGGCCAGCGGGGATTCTCGGCGTTGGACACTGGCCTGATCTATCTGCCGCTGGCCTTCGGCGCGCTCATCTTCGCCCCGCTTTCGGGTCGCCTCGTCGGCCGATTCGGCGCCCGACCCTCCCTGCTGACCGCCGGAACCCTGATGACCGCAGCGACGCTGCTGCTCACCCAACTCAGCGCAGATACTCCGGTGTGGCAACTGCTGGTGGTCTTCGCGGTATTCGGGATCGGCTTCTCGATGGTGAATGCGCCCATAACCAACGAGGCGGTCAGTGGGATGCCGTCAGACCGTGCCGGCGCTGCCTCAGGGATTGCTTCAGCCAGCCGTCAGGTGGGTGTGAGTGTAGGTGTGGCACTGTGCGGTTCGGTTGCCGGTGCCGCGCTCGCGGATCCGACCATTGACTTCGCCCGTACCGCCCGGCCGCTGTGGCTGATATTTGCCGGGGTCGGTGTGCTGATTTTCGCGCTCGGCTTTTACTCGACATCATCGCGCGGACTGCGTTCAGCCGAACGAATCGCACCGCTGATCGCCGGGCAACCGGGCGCCCGCTAGCTCTCTAGTACTGCCATCGCGGCGTTGTGTCCGCCGATGCCAGATACGGCCCCGCCGCGATGAGAACCTGAGCCGCACAACAGGATCCGGTCGTGGTCGGTTGCCACACCCCAGCGGCGGGCAGGGGTGTTCAAGGGTTCGCCGTCCTCGGCAAATGGCCACCTGAGCGCTCCGTGGAAGATATTGCCGGCCGTCATCGCCAAACTCTGCTCGAGGTCTGCGGTCGTCTTGGTCTCGATGCATAGCCGACCGCCCGAGTCGCGCATCAGCACATTTTGAACTGGCTCGGCGAGAACCGAATTCAGCGAGTCCAGGACCGCGGCCGTCAGCCGGTCGCGCATCCGATCGGGGTCACTTGCGGCCAAACGGTGCGGAGTATGCAGGCCGAACACGGTCAACGTGTGAGCACCCGCGCGGCGCAACTCATCAGACAAGATAGTGGGATCGGCCAATGAGTGGCAGTACACCTCACATGGGAGCGGGTCGGGCAGTTCCCCGGCCGAGGCTCGGCCGAAGGCAGCCTCGAGTTGACGGTAGCTCTGATTGATGTGGAAAGTACCGCCGAAGGCCTGCTCAGGTGTGACGGCATCGTCGGCCAAGCGTGGGAGGCGCCGCAGCATCAGGTTGACTTTAACCTGCGCGCCCGGCGTCACCGATGGCTCGGCACTACCGGTCAACCGGGCCAGCACCGCGGGCGTCACATTAGCCAGTACGACGCGGCCGCGAACGCCGTATTCTTGGCCACCGCGTCGGTAGCGCACCTCGCCATCGGGCGTGATCGCGTGGACGTCGGCGCCGGTGGTGATTTCGGCCCCATGAGCGGCCGCAGCAGCAGCCAGGGCACCGCTTACCGCGCCCATCCCACCGACCGGAACGTCCCAGTCGCCGGTGCCGCCGCCGAGCAGGTGATACAGAAAGCACACATTCTGCGTCAGCGACTCCTCATCGGCGCGGGCAAACGTGCCGATCAGCGCGTCGGTTGCCATCACGCCGCGCACGAGGTCGCTGGACACCGCACCGGTGATCGCGTGCCCGATCGGAGTGCAGATCAGTGCATCCCATGCTGCCCGCGCTTCGGCGCTGCGGCCGATGACGTGGCGACGAGCCTGTTCGCGAGTGCGCAGCGGTTCGGTGAGCGTCGGCCACAAGGGCTCGGTCACCAGCCGGCACCGCCGGTAGAAGTCGACGAAACCGTTCTCGTCGGCTTCGGCGCCGACAGCGCCAAAGGTGCTGCGCGGCCCGATCAGCACGCCGGTGCGTCCGTCAGAGGCCGGATCGGGGGTGTAGGACGAATAGCGGCGCCGGACCAACTCAATCCGTGCCCCCAGGTCCTCGATGATGCACGCAGGCAGCAGGCTTACCAGATACGAGTAGCGCGAAAGCCGCGCATCCACGCCGTCGAAGGCGCACGCTGACACCGCGGCGCCGCCGACGTGGTCGAGGCGCTCCAGTAAGAGCACCCGTTGTCCGGCCTGAGCCAGATAGCCGGCGGCCACCAGTCCGTTGTGCCCGCCCCCGACGATGATCGCGTCGCACTGGGCCTCGGTCACCCTGATCATTGAACTCGTGGGGGTATCAGGCTTGCGCGCCGGCCCGGGCTACCGAGTAACGCATGCCTGCTCTTCGGTGACGTGTCGCCGGCGGATTCGCAATAGACGGCCAGAAGGAGGGACGTGCCCAAGCGTTCAGCCCACCGACTACGGTGTGTTCGGTGACGAGCAAACCTGAGATCGACTTCCCTGAGGGCCCGGCCCCGACCGAATTGGTGATCGAGGACATCGTGGTCGGCGACGGTCCCGAAGCCGTCCCCGGCGCAAACGTGGAGGTGCACTACGTCGGTGTCGAATACGACACTGGAGAGGAGTTCGACAGCTCCTGGAACCGTGGCGAGTCCATCGAGTTCCCGCTGCGCGGCCTCATCCAGGGTTGGCAGGACGGCATCCCGGGAATGAAGGTCGGCGGACGGCGCAAACTGACGATCCCGCCCGCGCACGCATATGGTCCGTCCGGCGGCGGTCACCGACTCTCCGGCAAGACGCTCATCTTCGTTATCGATCTGCTGGCCGCGCGCTAGCCCTGCCGACTGAGCCCGCGGGCACGCACTTAAAGCTGTCTGAGGCTTACTGCTGCCTGAGGACGAATCCCACGCCGCGAACTGTGTGTAGCAGCCGCGGCGCACCATTGGCCTCGAGCTTGCGGCGGAGGTAGCCGATGAAGACGTCGACCACGTTGGTGTCGGCGGCGAAGTCGTAACCCCAGACCAATTCGAGGAGCTGCGCGCGGGATAGAACGGCGGTCTTGTGCTCGGCCAGCACGGCCAGCAGATCAAACTCTCGCTTGGTCAGGTCTACGTCGACGCCGTTGACGCGTGCCCGCCGACCGGGGATGTCGACCTCCAGGGGGCCGACCGCGATGGTCTCCGACGAGAACGTCGCTGCTGATCCGCGCCTGCGTAACAGCGCCTTGACTCGCGCCACCAGCTCCGCCAGCACGAAAGGCTTCACCAGGTAGTCGTCGGCACCAGCCTCCAGGCCGGCGACCCGATCGTCGACCGAGGATCGCGCCGACAGCACACACACCGGCACGTCGTTGTCCATCGCGCGAAGCGCGGTCACCACCGAGACCCCATCGAGTACTGGCATGTTGATGTCGAGCACGATCGCGTCAGGTCGGGTCTCGGTGGCGCTGCGCAGCGCTTCTGCCCCGTCGACCGCGGTGAAGACCTCGAATCCGGACAGCCGCAGTCCCCGTTCGAGCGAGGCGAGGACGTCAGGATCGTCATCGACCACGAGCACTTTGAGCGAGCCCATACCACTGTCCATGCCAGCAATCTTGCCCGATGAACTGGCTCACACGCGGGATGCTGTGCCCGAGTGCCCTTTGCGCGCCAGCCGACGGTGTCGCTTCGAGGGCGCTGTATCTGCGGTGAGATCGCGATTTCGTCCCGGCAGGTGGTCGGTGACCCGCCTCGGCGCTAACGGAAGTCGGCGAAGAAGCTGGCGACATCGTCGACGAACAGTTCGGGCTGCTCGAAGGCAGCGAAATGCCCGCCGCGCGGCATGTCTGTCCAACGGGTGATGTTGTAGTTGTTCTCGCACCAGGGCCGCGGCGAGCGCAGGATCTCTTTTGGGAAGGCTGCGACGCCCGTGGGGAGGGTGACCGGGTCGCCACCGGCGAAGCTCCGGAAGCTTTCCCAATACAGCCGAGCCGATGACGCTCCGGTGCCCGTGGTCCAGTACATCATCACGTTGTCGAGCAATTCGTCCTTGGACAGCACATTTTCGGGATGACCGTCACAGTCCATCCATGAGCAAAACTTCTCGACGATCCAGGCTAGTTGTCCCACTGGCGAGTCGACCAGGCCGTAGCCCAAGGTCTGTGGTCGGGTCGACTGTTGCTTGGCGTAGCCTGAATCCCATTTCTGGTAGTGGCTGACGCGCTCGAGAGCGGCGGCCTCCTCTGATGTCAGCTCGCCCAGATCCTTTGGACGCCGGCCGAACGGCATGTTGGTGTGGATGGCCGCGCAATGGCGGCGGTTGCGGCCGATCTGGGTGGTCACGGCCGAGCCCCAGTCGCCGCCCTGCGCGCCGTAACGCTGGTAGCCCAGTACCCCCATCAACTCCTCCCAAGCCTGAGCGATGCGCTCGACCCCCCAGCCACTGCCCGTCGGTTTTCCAGAGAATCCGTACCCGGGTAGGGAGGGGCACACGACGTCGAAACCGGCGTCGCTGAGCGGTTCGATGACCTTGTGGAACTCGACGATCGATCCGGGCCAGCCATGGGTGATGATCAGCGGGAAGGCATCTTCACGGGTGGAGCGCTGATGTATGAAGTGAATCTTCAGCCCGTCGATTTCGGCAGTGAACTGGTCGAACCGGTTGAGTGCGGCTTCCCTTGCACGCCAGTCGTACTCCTGTGCCCAGTACTCGGCCAGTTCGCGGGTGTAGTTCAGCGGGATGCCCTGGCTCCAGTCGTCCACACACTCGTGGTCGGGCCATCGGGTGCGCTCCAGCCGGTGCTTGAGGTCGGCTACGACGTCATCGGGGATGGCGATTCGGAACGGGTGGATGTCGGCCATGGTGCAGTCAGGATAGTCGGCCGCCAAACTCCAGCAGCGTGTAAGCACCACGGACCTGTCTGGCCAAGGGCAGCTGCCAGAAGGCGGGAAACAGCGTCCGGAAGAAGAGGCCGCGTCCCCGAGGGATCGGAAGGTCATGCACCGCGCGGATACCAGGCACCGTCTGGGCCAGGCGCGCCAGTTGGCGCGGCGACAGGCCAAACGGCATCGGCGGAACGCGGTAATGCCTGGATGCCCGGATACCGTTGCGGGCGAGCTTCTTTACGACGACCGGGGGTAGATCGAAGATCATCTGCCCACCCGGAAAACGCTTGGCGCACTCGGTGATGAGACCCATCGACTCATCGGGTTGCAGATACATCAGCAAACCCTCGGCTGTGATGAAGACACCGTCGCTGGTGTCGACTTCGTCCATCCAGCTGTAGTCCAGGGCGGATTGCGCGAGCGTAGCGATTCGCGGCGATGACGGCAGTAGCCGACGACGCAGGTCGATGATAGGCGCGAAATCAATTGTCAACCAGCGAAATTGAGCACCAGAAAGTGCGCTGTCAAGCCGCCAGAAGCTCGTCTGCAGGCCCTCGGCCAACGCGACGACGGTGGCGGCGGGATGTTCGGTCAGATACTGCGTCGTGCACTTGTCGAAGGCCAGCGATCGCAATGCCATCTCCTGGCCCTTGCGGCCGAACTTGTCGAAGTCGCAATCGATGGCCTCGGCGAGCCGAATCGCCATTGGATCATCGATGATCGCGTTCGGATGGCGCGCCTGATGTGCCCTCCCGTTCAGCGTTAGCAGCGCTGTTTCGGAGACGCCGGTGAGCAGACTGGCATCGACTTTACCGTCGGCTGGATTCATGCGGCGACTCTACGCCTGCCTGGTGCGTCCGGGATCCGACCGTGAGCCTCGACACGACCCGTTCTGAGGTGTTGGGATGTCCTGATGAGCGAGACTCTGGGATTTAGCAAGGCCACCTTCACCTTCCTGCGCGGCCTGGCCGAGAACAACAAGAAGACCTGGTTCGAGGCGCACCGCGACGAGTACGAGAGCCAGGTGCGCGAGCCGTTCGTCGAAGCGCTCGAGGCCTGCGCCGATGCGACGGTCGGCGGGCCGTGGGAACTGCACGGTGGTCGCGAGACGATGTTCCGGATCAACCGGGACGTGCGTTTCGCCAAGGACAAGTCGCCATACAAGACATCGGTCGGCGGCTTGTTGACCCCAACCGGGGACAAACACGAGAATGCCGGGGTCGCCTACCTACATCTCGCCGATGGGGGCGGGTTCCTCGCATGCGGCTACCACCAGCTCACCCCGGCGCGTCTGGCCCCCATCCGGGACCAGATCATCGAACGGGCATACGAGTTCAGCGCGGTGCTGGACGGGCTGGCCGATCGCCGCCGAGCACTGTCCG
>JBMYXJ010000059.1:0-10091 GCA_049608285.1 Mycobacterium sp.
CCGTCGCGCTCGTGTACCCGCACGAGGCTTGCTGATTGTCGCCTTCTTACTGTTGGCCGCCTTCCTGGGTACGGGCTTAGCCGCTGCAGACGACCCCGAGACAGCACCGGTGGCGGGAAGGCTCGTCGACGCGGGCAAGCCGGTCCCCGGAGCTGTGGTCCGGGTTCTTGACGAGGCGGGCCAGGTTGCCGATACCACCACCTCCGACGACAAGGGACGCTGGAGTCTCAAGCTTCCCGTGGGTACGTACACCTTCGAAGTCGACACAGATAGCCTGCCCGAAGGGGTGAGCGTGCAGAACGCGGTGACCCGCGACGTCGCCGCTGGACGGACGAACACGGTGGTGTTCCTCTTCGGCGAGGTCCGCACCTCGATAGAAACACCGCTGTATGAACGTGTCATCCGGCTGGTGATCGACGGCCTGCGATTCGGTCTCGTCATTGCGGTCGCGGCGATCGGGCTGAGCCTGATCTTCGGCACAACCGGGCTCACCAACTTCGCCCATGGTGAGCTTGTCACCCTCGGCGCGGTGTTCACCTGGATGTTCAACGTGACCTTCGGTATTCCGCTGGTCGGCGCGGCCGTGTTGGGCATCGTCGCCGGTATCGTTGTCGGCTGGCTGAACAACGCCGGCATATGGCATCCGCTGAGGCGGCGGCGAGTAGGACTGATACCCCAACTGGTCGTCTCGATCGGCTTGGCGATCACCCTGCGCTACCTGATCCTGGCGCTGTTCTCGGACCGGACGCAGGCTTTCGCCGAATCCACCGTCAGCCAGCAGCGCCAGTGGGGCCCGATCGCGATCACCGACACCAACCTGCTCACGATCGGAATCAGCCTGGTCGTCCTCGTCGCGGTCGCCCTCATGCTGCAGAAGACGCCAATCGGTAAGGCGATGCGTGCAGTGTCGGACAACAAGGACCTCGCGGCGGCCTCCGGGATCAATGTCGAACGCGTGATCATGTTCGTGTGGTGCCTGGGCGGTGGTTTGGCCGCACTCGGTGGGGTGCTGCTGGCCCTCTCAGAACTTGGCGGGCGGGCCCAGTGGGAGATGGGGTTCAAACTCCTGTTGCTGATGTTCGCCGGCATCATCCTCGGTGGCCTCGGCACCGCCTACGGGGCGCTACTGGGCTGCCTCATCGTCGGCCTCCTGGTGCAGCTGTCCACCCTGGTGATCAACCCGGACCTCAAGTACGTCGGCGGCCTGCTCATCCTCATCTTCATTCTGGTCGTGCGGCCCCAGGGCATCCTCGGTTCCCGAGAAAGGGTCGGGTGACTCCGACGTGGACCTCGTCGCTGCGCTGCAGACATCGCTGGCCCAACTGGTCGGCCCATCGGCAATCTTCTACGCTCTGCTGGCCATTGGCCTGAACCTGCATTTCGGCTACACCGGGCTGCTGAACTTCGGGCAGATCGGTTTCGCCCTGCTCGGCGGCTACGGAGTCGGCATCATGACGGTGACCTACCAGCAGCCACTCTGGGTGGGGGTCATCGTCGGACTGCTGGCCGCAGCCGGGTTGGCCGTCCTGCTGGGCATCCCGACGCTGCGCCTACGCGCCGACTACCTGGCGATCGCTACCATCGCCGCCGCCGAGGTGCTGAGATTGATTTTCCGGTCGACCGCGTCGGACCCGGTGACCGGCTCGACGAACGGATTGTACGGTTTCGCAGGCCCGTTCACCCGGTTCAGTCCGTTCGACTCCAGCAAGCAGTACTCGATCCTGGGCGTGCGGTTCGTTGGTGACGACATGTGGGCGATGCTCGTGGGCTGGACGCTGGTGCTCATCCTGTGCGCCTTTGTCTACCTGCTCTCCCATAGCCCATGGGGCCGAGTGCTGCGGGCCATCCGCGAAGACGAAGACGCCGCACGCGCCCTTGGCAAGAACGTGTTCGTCTACAAGCTGCAGGCACTTGTGCTCGGCGGCGTCATCGGTGGCATGGGTGGGGTCTTCAATGCCTTGCAGACCAAATCGGTTCACCCTGACTTCTACTCGACTGCCCAGACCTTCTACGCGTTCGGGGCGTTGCTGCTAGGCGGTGCCGCAACGGTTTTCGGCCCGGTTGTGGGCGCGATGCTGTTCTGGTTCCTGCTGGCCGTCCCCGATGCGGTGCTGCGCCAGGCGATCGCGGGGCCAGACCCGCTGCTTCCCCTCACTGATGCGCAGGTGGGCGCCACTCGATTCATCCTGTTGGGAATCCTGATCGCGCTGCTGATGGTGTTCCGGCCGCAGGGACTGCTAGGACGAAAACGGGAGGTCCAACTCGATGGTTGACACTTCCGAAACAATCAGCGCTGACCGGGCGGCGTTGTTCGCCGCGACGCGTCCAGAGCCGGGTTCGCGCAAAACTGACCCTGTCTTGGTGGTGGAGAACGTCTCGCGATCCTTCGGTGGCCTGAAGGCGGTCGACGTCGACCATCTGGAGATTCAGCGCGGCGCCATCACCGGGCTGATCGGCCCGAACGGCGCGGGAAAGACGACACTGTTCAACCTTCTGACCGGGTTTGACCGGCCCGACACCGGGAGCTGGAAGATCGACGGCGAGAACCTCGGCAGGCTTTACCCTCACCAGGTGGCGCGTCAAGGAGTCGTCCGCACGTTCCAGCTCACCAAGGCGTTGGCGCGGATGTCGGTGCTGGACAACGTCAGATTGGGCGCGCAAAAACAGACCGGCGAGCGGATCCTGTCTTCATTGCTACCGATGACCTGGCGCAGCCAGGAAGCGCAGATCACCGAACGGGCACACGAGATGCTCCGCCGGTTCAAGCTCGACGCCAAAGCAGACGATATGGCCGGCTCGCTGTCGGGCGGGCAGCGCAAGCTGCTTGAAATGTCCCGGGCGCTGATGAGCGATCCCAAAGTAGTCATGCTCGACGAACCCATGGCCGGGGTCAACCCGGTATTGACCCAGAGCCTGGTAGAGCACGTGAAATCCCTACCCGAAGAAGGGATGACGGTAATCTTCGTCGAGCACGACATGGACGTGATCCGCGATATCAGCGATTGGGTGGTGGTGATGTCCCAGGGCTCGATCATCGCCGAATCCGCACCGGAATTGCTGGCCGGCAATGATGTGGTCGTAGATGCGTATCTGGGCAGCCACCATGACCAGCCGCTCGAATTCGACGAACGCGGCAACCCGGTCGGTGCCACAGCGAAACTGGCGAAGCAGATCGAGCAGGCGGTCAGGGCGGAGATCGAAGACGACGGCCAGACGCGATGAGTGAATCCGGTGGTGCACCAACCGAATTGTCGCCGGCCGAGCTGGCTGCGACGCCTGAGGAACACGCGCGCCTGGCGGAAGGCTCACTACTGAAGGCCGACCGGCTGGTAGCCGGTTACCTGCCGGAGGTCGACATCCTGCGCGGCTGCGATTTCTTCCTGCGGGACGGCGAGATCGTCGGGATCATCGGACCCAACGGCGCCGGCAAGTCCACCTTGCTCAAGACTCTGTTCGGGCTCATCCCCGTGCGGTCGGGTTCGGTGATGCTGCGTGGGCAGATCATTACGTCGGCGCCTGCCCACGCGATGGTGACCAAGGGTGTCGGCTACGTACCGCAGAACCGTAATATCTTCTCCTCGTTGACAATCGAGGAGAACATGGAGATGGGCGTGTACTTGAGTCGGTCGAAGTTCGCTTCGCGCTTCGCCTTCGTCAGCGAGCTGTTTCCGTTGCTGGCCGAGCGCAGGAAGGTCAAGGCGGGCGCCCTGTCCGGCGGCGAGCGTCAGATGGTCGCGATGGGCCGGGCACTGATGATGGAGCCCTCAGTGTTGCTGCTCGACGAGCCGTCGGCGGGGTTGTCGCCGATGTTTCAGGACGAAGTCTTCATCCGCTGCAAGCAGATCAACGCCGCGGGCGTGTCCATCATCATGGTCGAGCAGAACGCGCGCCGGTGCCTGCAGATCTGCGACCGGGGTTACGTTCTGGACCAGGGCGCCAATGCCTACACCGACACCGGTAGCAACCTGATGACCGACCCCAAGGTCATCGAGTTGTACCTGGGCACACTGGCCGGCAGCCGCGAACACTGAAACCAGCCCGGGGCCGCCCGCCCCATAGGTGCAAACGGCCCCGGCTCTGCTGATGCGCCTCAGCCTTGGACGATGATGAAATCGTTCGTCTTGAGCGCGTTGTCCTCACCGAACTCGAGGCTGCCGTACGAGCCCACGCTCGGCTCCCCAGCGGGACCGAAAGCCAACTCACCGGTCACACCGTCGTAGTCGATATCCTCGCCGGCGATGATCCTGTCCCGGCAGTCCGCGAAGGTGGTGCATTTCACGCCGTCCCGCGTCACGCCGATGATGTTGGCAGCAATGTCCACCCCGGCCGTCGACTTTGCCTGCTCGGCTGCCAACGCGGTGATGACTACCGCATCGTAGGACTCACCGGCGTAGTTGAAGTCGATCAGCGCGGGATCAACTGCCTTCAGCCGGTTTTCGAAATCGGGGCCGATCGCAGTCAGAGGAGTCGTGCCCTTCATCCCTGCCAGCAGGCCGGTCGCGACACTCTCGCCGAGGGCGTTGCCCATGTTGCCGTCGGTGCCGTAAACCAGCATTCCGTCAGACGGCCCGATTCCGACCTCGTGCATCCGGCTCAGGATCTTGGCACTCTCCTCAAAACCGATGACGGCAACCGCGTCCGGGTTGAACTCCTTGGTCTGGTCGACCTCGGCATTGAAGGACTGGGCGTTCGGGTCGTAAATGATCTTCTTGATCTGGTCCGCCGGGATACCCGCCGCCTTGAGGTCGGCGACCGTGTTCGCGGCCAGGCCGGTCCCGTACGGATCGTTGAGCGCCATGACCACCACGCGCTGCGCACCGTCCTGGGCGATCAGCTGCGAGAGCGCCTGGGCCTGCAGCACATCAGTGGGAGCAGTGCGGAAGTACATGCCTTTGTCGGGATAGCAGACAAACTGGTCGGAGGTGTTGGCCGGCGAGAACTGCACGACGCCCGCGCTGGCGATCTTGTCAATCACCTTGAGTGAAACGGCAGATGAGGCAGCGCCGATGATCGCGCTCACCCCGTCGGCGAGCTGGCGATCGACGGTGACGTTCGCGGTGTCGGTGGTGGTGTCACCAGAGTCCCCGGTGATCAACTCCACCGGCTGGCCTAACACGCCACCGGCCTCATTGACTTCGTCGATGGCGACCTGGACACCGGCGACCTCGGGGGGCCCGAGGAAGGCCAGCGTGCCGGTCTCAGGCAGCAGAGTGCCGATCTTCAGCGGAGTGGTGACCGGCACCGATCCCGCCGTCGCCTGGGCGGGTTCACAGTCGGTATTGACGATCTCGGCGGATTCCCCGGCGGTGCTTTCACCACTTCCGGCGGCGTCCTTTTCTGAGTCGCTCGAGCAGGCGGTCAGCGCGAGCGAGGCGATGCCCATGACAGCGAAGGCGCGCGAAAGGGTTCCATGCTTCATCGAGATGGCTCCTGATTTGTCAATGTCGAACGGATAGGGGATGCAGAACGGATGAGTGATCACCCCAATGGATCACCCCGACCGTAGCGGCTGTCGGACAGGCACGAGACCCCAGGAGGCCGTCGTGACCAATTATTGACCTCACGGAAATCAACGTAACCCGGCCGTCGTCTCGGCGGGAAATCAGGAGGACGCGGGCGTGTCGAGGGTCTCCAGAACGACCTCGGCGACCCGTTTCATACTGGTACGTCGGTCCATCGCGGCACGCTGGATCCACTTGAAGGCTTCGGGTTCGGTCATCCCCTGATTGGCCTGCAGCAATCCCTTCGCACGCTCCACCAACTTGCGGGTCTCCAGGCGCTCGGACAGCGTCGCAACTTCCTCTTCCAGCGCGGCCATCTCATGGAAACGGCTGACCGCCACCTCGATGGCCGGTATGAGGTCGCTGATGTTGAACGGCTTGACCAAATAAGCCATCGCGCCCGCGTCGCGGGCCCGCTCCACGAGCTCGCGCTGGCTGAACGCGGTGAGAATCACGATCGGTGCGATCCGCTTGGCAGCGATCTCCGACGCCGCGTCGATGCCGTCGCGTCGCGGCATCTTGACGTCCATGATGACGAGATCGGGTTTGAGCGATTCGGCCAGCTCGACGGCCTCCTGACCGTCGCCGGCCTCACCGACGATCTCATAGCCCTCTTCGCGCAGCATCTCGGCCAGGTCCATCCGAATGAGAGCCTCGTCCTCGGCGACGAGGACGCGGCGTGGTTTGACTGCTGGGCTTATTGAGTCTGTCGGTGACCCGGTCATAGGTGCCATTGTGGCGGTCGCGGCCATGATGGGCGAGCCCGGGTCCATCCTCTATGGTGGGAGGCCGTGCGTCGTGCTGTTTCACACCGCCGTCGCCGATCGCCCTCGTATCCCAACTGGCAGAGGAAACGGATTCAAAACCCGTACAGTGTGAGTTCGAATCTCACCGAGGGCACCAGAAATACCAGTTCAGAGGCATTCTACCCCTGGCCGACCGCCGTCAGATGCCGTTGGAACCGCAGTGAGACCGCAGCAGCATCGAAAGCGTCTGCGACCTCGTCTAGGTCTTCGTCGTATACATACCCGTATCGGTCTCGGGTCAGCACCGCCGTTTTGCGCCCGAGCAGCCGCTGCACGAGCTTGATGTTCACGCCCTTGTCGAAAACAGCAAAGATCGCATCGCACGCGATTTATCGTTGACAGGTTAGGCAACTGGTGTCGGGGGTTGGGTAACCATGGCGAAGGGCTCTCGGTGGGTATGCGTACTTTGACAACGATTGCGATGACGTTGGGAATTCTCGCAGCACCAATCGGGGCCGCAGGTCCGGCATCGGCGGAGTCCTGGACGATGCCGAATGTGCGCGGAGAGGTGCTGAAGCGGGCAGTGAAGATAGTTCAAGAAACCACCGGTGTGGCGGGGCTGAACTTCAGATTCATAGACCGAAGAAATGGCCAAGATGTGCACAACCAGACGAACTGGGTGGTGTGCTATCACGTTCCGGTGGCCGGGAAGAAGATTTCGCAGAAGACCAAGAGAGTTTCCCTTTACGTGAAGCGGTTCAACCAAAAAAGTTGCTGGGAATAGCGATTACCTCACAGCCAACCGCCAATCGGAAATTAAGAGGTGTACCGCCGCAAGGCCCGGCGAGGCAGTAAGAACCGCTGCGCTGCGGGTGTCCGAGCTCGGTGCCGACTGTCTGGCGTGTGAGGCGAAGTGGACTGATCATCATGAACGTAGGAAGGCTTCAACTTGAGCTGCCGTGGGCATGGAGGGACCGGCCCCCAGCGTGGCTACAGACAGGGCCGCAGCCCCGTTGGCCCACGCTAGGGCATCTTTCGGGGACCTACCACTCGCAAGAGCGGCCCCGAAGGCTCCGCAAAAGCAATCGCCCGCGCCGGTGCTGTCAATCGGCTCAACTTTGTGACCGCTGAACGCCAAGACCGAACCGTTAATCCGCGCCTGCAATCCCTCGGCGCCCAGCGTTACGACAAGATTCGTGGCAGGCCCAGCACCTTCAGCTAGCAATCCGGCTACCCGGCCGGGAGTCATGGCTAGTACAGGTTCAGCAATAAGCTGGGCAAACTCCGTTTCGTTTAGAACGATATAAGTCGCCTTATCGACATAAGTATCATCGGACTTCTTGAATGGTGCCATGTTGAGTATGGTGGTCGCACCGCTATCGATACTTGCAGAAACAGCTGCTCGATTAGTTTGCTCGGGGATTTCATTCTGGAGTAACACGACATCGGTCGGACTCAACTTGATGTCACGCAAAAAAGATGGCCCTACCATATTATTCGCGGCCGGAATGGCAACAATTGAATTCTCACCTGAGGCGTCGACTACGATGATGGCGGTACCGGACGATCCTTGGACTCGCGAAACATCTGACGCGTCAATACCTTCCCGGGCAAGGAAGGCGATAAGTGTGTCACCGAAGGAGTCCTTCCCGAGCGCCCCGTATATACGGACGGTAGCGCCCGAGCGCCGTGCAGCTACTGCTTGGTTAGCGCCCTTTCCCCCGGGGGTTATCGATAATGCTGTTCCGAAAAGCGTCTCACCCGGCTTTGGAAAGCGAGGAGCCTGGGCAACGACATCCATGTTTATGGAACCAACGACGAATACGTCTCCCATCCTAATACCTTTCTTTCACGACATTACTTCGGTAGCAACGAGGCTTTCCGGGAACCGCGGCGATTCTCCAGTGCGCCAACACGCCGAGTCGCCACGCTGACAAGCCAGAGCTTCATCCACTGGTGGCGCGGGCGTTGCAACCTCGCGACGCGGGCGTTTTCAACCAGCTTCGATGGCGGCCACCACGGCGGCGGCCTCGGGCCCGCACAAGGGCCGCAGATCCACGGCGCCGGCCACAACTAGGTCCTCCACCCGGCGCTGCAGGTCCCCCGAGTCGATATGGGACTGCAAGTCAGCTCCCGGGCACGTGGTGGAAGCGTAGTCCTGATGACCACCAAGCGTGTCGGTCGCGACACCGAAGGTCTGTGCAGCCCAGGCGAACGCAAGCGCAGCCCCGTGTAGCTGGTCCTCGGTCACGGCCTCCTGGTCGAAGTCTCCCTCGCAGACAACGAGGAAATGCCCAGTCGGGTCATAACTCGTCGCGGTATCGCCCGTGAGCGTGGGGGTCCGCAGCTCAAAAATGTTGCCGTCGCGGTCCACTCCGAGGTGATAGGCGATATCTATCCATCCCTGCTGGTCCTGGTGATAGCGCTGATGCTGACGAAGCCGCGAGGCGATCTTGCGGTTGTCGCCCAAAACGACGGCGGTGTGATGCAGCGTCATTCGGGAGATGGTGTGTGGGATGCCGCCGGGGCGAGCCGGCCGCGCACCCCAACCATCCCGGCACACCAATCTCGCCGACGCGGAGGTCGACATCGGAACCGCTGGCGGCGCCTGCGGCGGTAACGGACCGACCACCGTCGCCGGGGTGGCCGTTGCTACCGGCCCGGAGCTAGGCGTAGGCGGGCCGGGTCGTGCACGCAGTACCGGCCACCGCCGCACCGGCGATTCCGGCCAACCGCAGCAGCCGGCGGCGGCTCACGAGTTCGCCTGGCCCGTCCTGCGGGGATGCGCCCATAACTGTCAAGATACGAGCTTCGAGCGCGAATCGCACAACGGACACCAGTGGAGGCACACGCTCGCCAGCGTGAAACCGTCAGTTACCCGACGCGAAGCCCTCAAGTAAGCCCTGGCCGTTACTTGACGACGTGCTAGCAGCCGACTTCGGGCAATGGGATCTCCCCAGGTGACTTACTCACCGGTCACGAGCCAGACCCCGCTAAGGGTTCGGATCTCATCGAGGGCACGAGGTCAGAAGCTATCCAGCGATAGGCTGCGGCTGTGCTCAAGGAACGACAGGTGTGCGTCCCGCAGCGGGAACTGACCGGACTCCAGTCCTCGCCGAGCAGCCGCCGTGGTGATCGGGTAGACCGGCGGCTGCACGTGCTTGCCATCGCCAGCTGGATCGCCGCGGCGGTGTCCGTGTCCTTCGGGATCTTCCAGCTGGTTCTTGGCGATGCGTTGTGGTGGCTTGGGACCGTCAACCTGGTATTCGGCCTGGTATTCCTGGTGATTCCGCGGCTTCGTACATTCGGCGAATTGGCTGCCGGAATGACTTTTGTCGTGGCCGCCTACATGTCGGTTGGGTTCATGTGTTTTAGCGTCGGGACCGGTACGGGCCTGCAGTTCTACTTCCTGGCAGCCGCCACACTGGTGGTATTGGTGATGGGGATCGAGCGCATCCTGTTCGCGTCGTTGATCGTGGCTGTCGGCATAGCGATCGCGATCGCACTCGAAATCACTGTGCCCCACGACCGAGGACTCGGCCCGCCCTGGGCCCTCACCGCCGGATTCATCAGTTCGGCCGGCTCGGCTGCGGTGATGATCATCGCCACGATCTGGTACACACTGCGCGAAACCGATCGTGCAGAGGAGGCCATGGCGGCCGAGTACGAGCGCTCCGAGAGGCTGCTGTCCAACATCCTTCCCGAGACCATCGCCGACCGACTCAAAGATCCCTCACCCACGGTGATCGCCGACAAATACGACGACGCATCGATCCTGTTCGCCGACATCGCCGGCTACACCAAACGCGCCAGCGATACCACCCCCGCCGAATTGGTCCGGTTC
>JBMYXJ010000060.1:0-9987 GCA_049608285.1 Mycobacterium sp.
ACGCAGGCGCCCGCATGGAAACCAAAGGCGTCAAAGCAGCCGCGGCCGCCCCCTTGCTATTGAGGTTAACGCGGGCCCAATTGCTGCCCTACGTCAGGAGTATGTCCGATGGCGAACGGCTGCGAATCCGATTGACATAACCGCGCACTCTACTGATCGGTAACAAGAGGGTCGGCCGGATTCTGCTCGGCAAGCTCGTCACGAACGGTCCGAAGTGACCGCAGCAGCGATGGCATCTCATTTTTCCGATGGGCTTCGGCGCGCGCAATCGCGCACGTATGTTCGCGGATCTCGGCGTCAATCTCGGCGATGCAGCGCCCAGTTGCTCGCCGCTGCGCGTCCGCTCGGGCGAGGTAGGCCGACAACAGCGCGGTTTCGGCGACCAGCATGCGACTGGCCACCCGCTCCTCGGCCCGGTCACGGACCGTGCCGATCACCTCGTTGACCCAGCGTTCCAGCACCGCTCGATACTGCAGCAGACCTCGGCTCCTGACCACCCACACCGTGATGGCCAATCCGACAACCCCACCCGCTACCAGTCCGGCGACGGTGGCCTCCGGCGCCAAACCGGCGAACAACCTACTCACCAGCAGGGTGACCCCGAGCCCGAAACCAGTTCCAAGAACTGCCATCAGCTGAGTGTCGAGGCGCCCTGACCGGGCCCGCGGATCCGCGAACCGGACCATCTCGTCCGACGGTGGCCTCGGCGGTTCCGCCACCCTGAGGTCGGCTGCCACCGCCTTTACATGCGCGGTGATTTGATCATCGACGTCGGCAAGAATGCCGCGACACCGCCGCCGCACGCATTCCTCCACATCGGTGAACGGCCGCCACCTGGTGCCGCCGGCGACCATGTCCAAGAGTTCTGTTCGCCCAATCGCACATCGGCTGCGGACGGAGAACATCAGCCTCACGCGGGCCTGCTGGATCCGACTGCGCAGTGCGATGCTGGCCTCCGCGCCGGCCAGCAGCCGTTGCCCCATCAACCCCTCGCGGCGTTCTCGAAGAGCGGCCACCTGTGACCTGCGGCCTGCGCTCGCGGCTTCGGCATCCACGCGGGATATCTCGGCGCAGAGCCGGAATTCCGACGAGCGCAGGCTGTTCCGACGAGCGGACTCCGGTGCTCGGAGTGCACGCTTCACAAGATCGACGAGATCGTCGACGCGCGGCTCGCCCAACCGCGGTGCGGCTGCCGCGGCAACCCACGGAACCTGCCGAAACCGCTCAGCGCAGGCGGCCAGCCGCTCACGATTGAGGGCGAGCACACCGCGCCAATCGCGGTGGTCGTCGACTTTGGACACCGCGGCGACCACGACGTCGGACCGCGCGGCGACGCGATCAGCGAGGGCGCAGTCGGAGGCGGTGACCGGAGCGACCGCTGACACCACGAACACCACTGCAGCGGGCACAACGCTGGCGTCGACATCACGGGCCTCCAGGAAACTATGTCCGGGAATCCGGCGTCGCAACTGCTCGATCAAGCTGGTTACCCCGGCCGACGGTGGCCCGGCCACTAGCACGACGCCACTCACAGCGCCCGTCCAAGCAGACGAAGCGAGCCACGGGCAATGTCTTTTGCACACCGCTGGTGCAGGATGCCCACGGGTGCTTGCGCATAGGTCGCCCAGCGCACCGCGCGGCGCAACTGAGCGTCCGCGTCGCCCGGGCGGTCCACAGCGAAGCCCACCGCCTCCACCACCTCGACCGCCGCGTCCATCACGGCGATAACGACTTCGTCGGCGGTCAGGAAGGTGTTGAGCTGGCCGTCACCTGATTGGGCGGCGAGCGTGCGCAGGTCGCGCACTGCGGAACAAACCTTGCGGTATCGCACGGGCGCGGCAATAGCCGCCAACCGTTCGACCACCCCCTCCACCTGGCTGAGCGCACGCAGTTGCCGCGCCACCGTCGCACCCGTCGCTCCGGCTGCTATGGCGACTACGGCATGGGCCAGACCGAATCGGTCCAACCTGTCCAGAAGCCGCCGGCGCAGCTCGGCGGGGAGCCGGTGATCCGAACCGACGAACGAGTCAGTTGACGTCATGTCGGCAGGCACGGCGGCCAACACGCGCAGCGCCGCGACCTCTTCTTCGTCGAGTGCGACGTTGGCGAGGTGGGCGATCATCGGAACGACAGGCCGACCCACGGTGGCGGCGAATGCCGATGCCCTCCGCTCGGCGTGGGCCAACGGCCCATGGGGAGTCACCCCGCTCAAGTCTGCTTTGTTGAGCACGACCATCGCGGGTACTACCGGCCCTGTAGCCCCTGAATCCGAAGTGGCGGCCCGCAACTGTGCCCGGTCCTCGGGCTTGAGCTCTTCGGCGACGACGAGCACGAGCACATCGGCACCGGCACCGGCACCGGCACCGGCATCGGCATCGGCATCGGCATCGGCATCGGCATCGGCATCGGTAGAGGTAGCCAGCCTCAGGCCCGAGTTCGCCAGGGCCGCGGCGACCGCACCGCGCCCCACCCCCGGCCTGCCCAGCACGGCCACCGTAGGCGGATCTTTGAAGCGCTCGTGGATAACCGCCACCTCCGGATTTCGGGCGTGCGCGGCGAATGTGGCCAGTACGTCGAAGAAAATATGCGACCCCCGTTACGGGCGGGTAGGACCCCAGCCCCCTTAGGATCGTGACACCCATCCGAAGCTCGTGATGACACGTATTTTGCTGCGGATGCAGTGAGTAAACGCGTCTACCAGCGGAAGGCAACTGTTGGGTATCAATCTGAAGGACGATGCGCGGGGAAAAGCCCTGATGCGCGAACATGGACGGATGCACGTGCCGGGTCGCGAGGTCGCCAGCCCCCTGGACCCCGACGCCGCAATCCCCCATCTGTATCCCCGGGTCACCAGCTTCCGTGCCCGACGATCCAGGATCTCGGACAAGCAGCAGGAAACCTGGGACCGGCTCTGGCCGGAATTGGGCCAACATGCCCGGGATGCCGAGGGCCCAGGCGCGGTGCTCGACACCCGGGCGTGGTTCGGCCGCGATGCCCCGTTGGTCCTGGAGATAGGTTGCGGAACAGGAACCTCGACTTTGGCCATGGCACAGACCGAGCCGGACATCGACGTCGTTGCCGTCGAGGTCTATCGCCGCGGCCTCGCGCAACTACTCAGCGCCATCGATCGCACGTCACATTCGGACTCGGCGTCGGGGCCCTCCGGCGTGCCGGTCACGAACATCCGCCTGATCCGCGGCGACGGCGTGGACGTGCTCACCCACATGTTCAGGGCGAATTCGCTGACCGGTGTTCGAGTGTTCTTCCCCGACCCGTGGCCTAAGGCACGCCACCACAAGCGGCGCCTGCTGCAACCCGACACCGTCGCCTTGATCGCCGACCGGCTCCAGCCGGGCGCACTGCTGCACGCAGCCACTGACCACGCGGACTACGCCGCCCATATCGCCGAAGTCGGCGACGCGGACCCACAACTTCGCCGAGTCAGCGCCAGCTCTCAGGGACTGCCCATGTCCGTGGCCAGACCAGTGACGAAGTACGAGGGGAAAGCCCGGCACGCCGGCAGTGCAGTCGCGGAGTTGCTGTGGGAGAAGAAGCCGTGAGCCTCACCGAGAACATCGCGGATCTATCGGTCCGCGAAATCGCCTCACCAGCGGCGCCGCGCGGCCAACGGGAGACAACCGGGCGGGTGTTGTTGGTGTGGGACGCACCCAATCTGGACATGGGGCTGGGATCGATCATCGGTGGCCGCCCCACAGCTGCTCATCGACCCCGCTTCGACGCGCTGGGCCGTTGGCTGCTGAACCGCACTGCGGAACTCTCGTCTCGGCTCGCGAAGACCAACCGCGAGGTGTCGCTGGAGCCGGAGGCCACGGTCTTCACCAACATCGCCTCCGGCAATGCAGACGTTGTCCGTCCATGGGTGGAAGCTTTACGCAACGTGGGATTCGCGGTGTTCGCCAAACCCAAGGTCAATGAGGACAGCGACGTCGACCACGACATGCTCACCCATATCGCACTGCGTCGCAGCGAGGGCTTGGCGGGCGTGATCGTCGCCTCGGCCGACGGGCAGGCATTCAAACTGCCTTTGGAGGCCATCGCAGCAGACGGCATCGAAGTCCAGGTACTAGGATTTCGCGAACATGCAAGTTGGGCGTTAGCGTCGGATACCTTGGAGTTTGTCGACTTGGAGGACATCCCTGGTGTTTTCCGGGAAGCGCTACCGCGAATCTGCCTAGATTCGCTACCAGAGCAGGGCGCGTGGCTGCAGCCATTCCGGCCGCTGTCCTCGCTGCTGGCCTCGCATGGTTAGGAACTTGGAGCCGAGGTTCCAATATGTGCAAGCCGGTGGCAGGGTTATTGAAGACCGTTAGGAGCTAGCGTGTTCGCCTGGTGGGGTCGAACGGTGTACCAATACCGGTACATCGTGATCGGTGTCATGGTCGCTTTGTGCCTAGGCGGCGGCATCTACGGCATCAGCCTGGGACAGCACGTCACCCAAAGCGGGTTCTACGATGACACCAGCCAATCGGTGCACGCCTCAGTTCTCTCAGACCAGGTCTACGGTCGGGACACGTCGGGCCATATCGTCGCGATCTACACCGCGCCCGAGGGCAAGACGGTCGACGATCCGGCGTTCAAGAAGAAGGTCCTCGACAACCTCGCGGAGGTAGAGAAGAACCATCCCGACCAGATCCTGCGGGCCATCGGCTACTTCAAGAGTCCCGAAGTGCTCAAGAACATGGCCGACCACGACAAGAAACGCGCGTTCATGTCGGTTCAGCTCAAGGGCGACAACGATGACTTGATCCTGAACAACTACAACAAGAACGTCGGCACGGACGGCACAACTGTCAAAGACGCCCTCAACATCGACGGCATCGAGGTACAGCAGGCTGGCCTGCAGCCATTAGCAAGCGAGTTGACCGGAACCATCGGCGAGGATCAGAGGCGGGCCGAACTCGCCGCCATTCCACTGGTGTGTGTGGTGTTGTTCTTCGTGTTCGGCGGCGTGGTCGCGGCCGCGCTCCCCGGAATCATCGGCGGCCTGACGATCGCTGGCGCTTTGGGCATCATGCGTTTGGTCGCCGATGTCATCCCAGTGCATTTCTTCGCCCAGCCGGTGGTGACGCTCATGGGCCTGGGCATCGCCGTCGACTACGGGCTCTTCATGGTGAGTCGGTTCCGCGAAGAGCTCGCCGAGGGCTACGACACCGAGGCCGCTGTGCGCCGGACGATGATGACCTCGGGCCGGACCGTGATGTTCTCCGCGGTGATCCTGGTCGCGTCCTCGATGCCCCTGCTGCTGTTCCCGCAGGGCTTCCTCAAGTCCATCACCTACGCAATCATCGCGTCGGTCATGCTGGCGGCAATTCTGTCGATCACCGTGCTGGCCGCGGCGCTGGCCATCCTCGGCCCCAACGTCGATGCACTCGGCGTGCGGACGCTGCTGCGGGTGCCGTTCTTCCGCAATTGGAAGCCGATGAACTGGTGGATAAATTGGCTCGGCGATCGCACACAGAAGACCAAGACCCGCGCAGAGGTCGAGCAGGGCTTCTGGGGCAAGCTCGTCAACGTCGTCATGAAACGGCCGATCGGCTTCGCCGCGCCCATCCTGATCGTGATGATCCTGCTGGTCATTCCGCTGGGCCAACTGTCCCTGGGCGGGATCTCCGAAAAATACCTTCCCCCGGACAACTCGGTACGTCTGGCGCAGGAGGAGTTCGACAAAACCTTCCCCGGTTTCCGCACCGAACCGTTGACTCTGGTCATCGAGAGCGACAACGGCGAACCGGTCACCGATCGGCAGATCGCCGAGATCCGCAGCGAGGCGATGGCAATCCCCGGGTTCATCGAACCCGAAGACGATCCGGCCAAAATGTGGCAGGAACGGCCCTACCTCGACGGTGCGTCCAAAGACCCCTCGGTACGCGTCATCCAGAACGGGCTGGTGCACCGTAGCGATGCATCCAAGAAGATCGACGAACTGCGCAGTCTGTCACCGCCGCGCGGCCTCACAGTGTCGGTAGGCGGCACCCCCGCACTCGAGCAGGACAGCATTCACAGCTTGTTCGACAAGTTGCCGCTGATGGTGCTGCTGCTGATCAGCACGACGACAGTTCTGATGTTCCTGGCCTTCGGGTCGATCGTGCTGCCGATCAAGGCCGCATTGATGAGTGCGCTCACGCTCGGCTCCACGATGGGCATTCTCACGTGGATGTTCGTCGAAGGACATGGGTCTGGCGTGATGAACTACACGCCGCAACCCCTGATGGCCCCCATGATCGGCTTGATCATCGCCGTGATCTGGGGTCTTTCCACCGACTACGAAGTGTTCCTGGTGTCCCGGATGGTGGAGGCCCGCGAACGCGGGATGTCAACCGCCGAGGCCATCCGGATCGGCACGGCCACCACCGGACGGCTGATCACCGGTGCCGCTCTGGTCCTGGCTGTGGTCGCGGGCGCGTTCGTCTTCTCCGACCTGGTCATGATGAAGTACCTGGCGTTCGGCCTTCTCATCGCGCTGTTGCTGGACGCGACGGTCATCCGGATGTTCCTCGTGCCCGCAATCATGAAACTGCTCGGCGACGACTGTTGGTGGGCACCGCGCTGGATGAAACGACTCCAAGAGCGTCTGGGGCTCGGTGAAACCGAACTGCCCGACGAACGAAAGCGGCCCGAGCACCGTGAACAGCCGGCTCCCCCGGAAGCCCTGGTCGGTGCGGGCGGTCCGCCGCTGGCTGGGCCCGCGGGGGCGCCGCCACGGCGCGGCCCCGGTCACCCCGCCCCGCCTGCATCCCCCCACTCGGGGGCCGCCGACAGAACCGCCGGCCCGCCACCGAGGGCCAACGACCCCTCCGCAGCGGGTACGACACGGCTTCCCAACGCACCGTCGCGGCAAGCTGGTCCGCCGCCTCCCGAACCTACGGAACCACCGACAACCCGCCTGGCGATCGCCAAGAACGCGGTCCGCAACGCGGTCAGCAGTGCAGCCGCAGCGGCGCAGCGGATCCCGGGGTTCTCAGGGCAGTCGGAGCCGGCCGGGCAACCCCATAAGGAACGCGAGATCGAGTCTTGGCTCGGCGATCTGCGCGGCAGCGGCAGCTCCCCAGGTCCCCGTTCAACCGCTCCGGCCCAACCGCCGGGCAAGTCCGCCGATGCGACGCGCGCACTACCCGATCAAGGCCCAGTTGGCGACGAACCGACCACCGCAATCCCAGCACAGTCCCATCCGCGCAAACCTGACGACGATTCTGCCGACGCGACGCGCGCTATTCCGACTCAGCGAAAATCAGACGCCGAGGCTGCTACCGACAAACTCAACACCCGTGGCAAGGACGATCCTCAGCGCCGTGGCGGTAACGGTGTCAGCGCCCAAGACCTGCTGCGACGTGAGGGGCGCCTCAAGTAATCGTGCTGGTCCCCTCGGCGTCTTTGCCGGCCTCGAGGTCGTCAGCTTGGGATTTCACCACCGGTCCGTCACGGGCCTCCACCGCTGCCGCTTCAGCCTCAGGATCGTCTGCGAGCAGGACACGCATTGAGCTGTTGAGGAAGGCCAGCGCCGGCACCGCGAGCAACGCGCCTGGAATGCCCGCCAGTACGGCACCACCGGCGATGGCCAGCACGATCGCCAACGGGTGGATCGATACTGCGCGACCCATGACTAGCGGCTGCAGCACGTGGCCCTCGAGCTGCTGGACGGCGATGATCAACCCGAGCGCGATGAGCGCGTAGATCCACCCCTTGGCGATGAGTGCGACGATAACGGCCACAAACCCGGTGACAACGGCGCCGACGAGCGGAACGAAGGCGCCCATGAACACCAGCGACGCCAGCGGAAGTGCCAGCGGCACACCCATGACCGCCAGGCCCACGCCGATGCCGACCGCATCGACAAAAGCGACAAGAAACGTCGCGCGGACGTAACCGATCAGCGATTGGAAGCCGGCGCGACCCGCGCTGCGTGCCCGCTCTCGTGAAGCCGGCGGAATAATCTGGGTGACGAACGAGAAGATGTTTCGGCCGCCTTGCAGAAAAAAGATCAACGTGAAGAACACCAGCAGCACACCGGTCACGATCTCGGTCACCGTGCCGGCCGTCGACAGCGCGCCGCTGGTCAGCTTCTCCTGATTACCGCGCAGCGCCTCGATCACCGCATCGCGGGCCTGGTTGATCTGATGGTGGCTGACGTCCAACGGCCCGTCGGTCAGCCAGGTCCCGGCGCCTTCGATACTAGTCGTCATTTGAGTGACCAGTGCTGGGGCACCCTCGATGAATTGTGTGATGACAAATGCCAGCAAGGCACCGACCAGCGAGATTCCACTCAGCAGCACCAGGGCCACCGCACCGCCTCGAGGCGCGCCGCGCCGGTCCAAATAATCGACCACCGGCATCAGCAGGGCGGCCAGGATCGTGGCCAGCGCCAGCGGCACGAACAGGATTTCGAATTGCAGGAACACCCAAACCAGCGCAACGATGACGCCCAGAATCACCAGAAGACGCCACGACCAGGCGGCCGTCTTGCGCACCAGAGGGCTCACCGAATCATCGGCGTGGATGCGTAGGGAGGGGTCTGGCGGGGGACCGGCTGACATCCCGGTAGCGTAACGGCCCAGCTGATCTGTCTCCTGATCGGCGGATTTCAACACACCACCGCTTACCCTGTACTGCGTGTCTCACGACGCCTCTTTAAGCGATACCCGGGCGGGGCCGGGCGGTCAGGAGCGCCAGGCCCGCGGCAAATACTGGTGGTTGCGTTGGGTTCTCATCGCGGTCGCGATCGTTGTGCTGGCCGTCGAGTTCGCTTTGGTGCGCGACCAACTCGCCCAGGCCTGGAAGAGCCTCTACTCGGCTAACTGGCTGTGGGTGCTGGGCGCCGTCGTGGCTGCGATGGCCTCGATACACAGCTTCGCCCAGATTCAGCGCACACTACTGCGCTCGGCCGGGGTCTATGTGCGGCAATGGCGCTCGGAGGCAGCGTTCTATGCCGGGAACGCGTTGTCCACCACTATGCCAGGCGGCCCGGTGTTGTCGGCCACCTTCATTTACCGCCAGCAGCGGATGTGGGGGGCCTCGCCAGTGGTCGCGTCCTGGCAGCTGGTGATGTCGGGAGTACTGCAGATCATCGGCTTGGCGCTGCTCGGCCTGGGCGGTGCATTCATGCTCGGCGCGAGCAAGAACCCGCTGTCGTTGATCTTCTCGCTCGGGGGCTTTGTCGCATTGGTCCTGCTGGCACAGGCGGTGGCGACCCGGCCCGAACTCATCGATGGGATCGGTGTACGGGTGTTGTCGTGGTTTAACTCGTTACGGGGTAAGCCCGCTGACAGTGGACTGGCTAAATGGCGGGCGACCCTGACCCAGTTGGAGTCGGTGCAACTGGGTCGTCGAGACCTCGGAGTGGCATTCAGTTGGTCGTTGTTCAATTGGATCGCCGACGTGGCGTGCCTGTTGTTCGCCTGTTACGCCACTGGCGGTCACCCGTCGATCGCAGGAGTGACGGTCGCCTACGCAGCGGCCCGTGCCGTGGGTTCGATCCCGTTGATGCCCGGCGGGTTGCTCGTCGTGGAGGCGGTGTTGGTGCCCGGCCTAGTATCCAGCGGGATGTCGTTGGCCCCCGCCATTTCGGCAATGCTGATCTATCGCCTCGTCAGCTGGATCTTCATCTCCGCGATCGGCTGGGTGGTGTTCTTCTTCATGTTCCGTACCGAGAAGGACATCGATCCAGATTCCAACGGAGTAGGCGACGCGAAAGAAGTCGCCGACGACTCCAAAGCAGCCAAAGCGGCCAAAGCAGCGCAGTTCAGCCCAGACCCCGACGCGCCTCATCCACCGGATCCCGGAGGATAGCGCGCCGGGCTCAAAGCGTTGGCCCGGATGGGAATGGCATCCGGGCCGCAGGTCAGCCCCGTATGATCAGGATTGCCATCACTGTGACTGGGGGCGACGTGTCGCAAGAACCACTCGAACGCGCGTTTGATCGCACAGAACTCGATTCCGCCGCACTCCGGACCTCCGCACTCGCTGCCGGCG
>JBMYXJ010000061.1:0-6482 GCA_049608285.1 Mycobacterium sp.
ACCACAGGCGACGTCAAGCAACCGGGTGTCCGAATCGACACCGACGAGATGGAACACCGCCTCGATTGCATCTCGGGCGTAGGGCTCAAAGAGGAAGGCCCAGTCGGAGGCGGCGTGTTCCCACGCCTGACCGGCGATCTGCCAGTCGGCGCCGCTGAGTGCTTCGACGTCGGCTAGGTCGGTGTCGCGGTCTCGGGTCGATTCGCGGTTGGGAGTTGTGGTTGGCATGGAATCTGCTCCTGCATTGGTTGAGTCCGTCATCAAGTCAGTCATAAATAGGGCGCTAGATATGCCGCCAGATCTGCCAGAGTCGCTTCTTGACGTCCAGGGCCCGCTCCCACTGCCGCCGGTGCGTCGAACCGCCTGACACCACGCTGCACACGACTCAGGATCGAACTATGGACATTGCGGATCGACTCCGACTCGATGTACCGGTGGGCCAGGCCGGAATGGGCGGCGGGCTGGCGGGCCCATCGCTGGCCGCGGCGGTGGCCCGTGCTGGCGGTCTCGGAACCCTTGGGCATGCACCGCCGAAGCAGCTCCGACTGTCCATCGACCAGGTGCGCATGGAGGCGCCCAGCCGCGCTGTCGCGGTCAATCTGCTCATGCCCTACGTGCGCCCGCAGCAGGTCGCCACATGCATTCGAGCCAAGGTTGACGTCGTGGTCCTGGCATTCGGCACCGACAATGCCACCCACCCCCTGATCAGGCACTTTCGCGACGCCGGAGTCTTTGTCTTTGTCATGGTCGGCACCGATGCCGAGGCTCGCCAAGCCGTCGCGCGCGGCGCCGATGGGCTCATCGCCCAGGGCCGGGAGGCCGGCGGGCACCTAGTTGGCACCGAGGCAGCGCTGGACTTCCTTCCCAAAGCGCTGGCAGCCGGAGGCGGGAGGCCGGTGTTTGTGGCAGGAGGAGTCGCAACTTCGGCGGACACTCAAGCCGCTTTGGGGGCGGGAGCCAGCGGGGTCATCGCCGGGACACGGTTTCTGATGACGAACGAGTCGGGGGCGCATCGCGCCTACCTGAACCGAATAGTCCAAGCGCGCAGCACAATTGAAACCACATTGTTCGGGTTGAGTTGGCCGGCGCGACACCGTGTTATTCCGAACGACGCTACCGACCGTTGGTGCTTCCCCGACGGTGCCATCAAGGCGCTGCCAGCAGCCATCAACAGATACAGCGCTCGGCTATCTCGCGTTCCGCAGCGTGGAGCCGGGGTGATAATGCGCGTGCAGCGCATGGGGCTGCCGCTGTTCACACCGATAGCCCCCACCAAGGCGATGCCCGAGTCATGGGTAAACAGCGCTGCCCTCTATGCCGGGGAGACTGCGCGGCGACTCGACCGGGTCACCTCGGCGCGTCAAGCCATCAATGACCTCGCTCCCTAACCAACAGCACAGATCCACGTTTTCAATTGGCGGTCTGATCTTGGCGATATGTCCCACGGTGGAATAGGTGGCGTCGAAGTCTGCACCGGACAAGGGCCGAAAACACGTATCTTGGATGGCCATGGGGCGGCAGCAGCGCGTGGCGGTCATCGAGCGCACGTGCATCGTGGACGCGCCGGTGGATCGGGTGTGGCAACGCGTCGTGACCCCCGAGGGCATCAACGACGAACTTCGACCGTGGATGACGATGTCGACGCCGCGCGGTGTGGCATCGCTGAGCATCGACAACGTCCCCATCGGAACGCCGCTCGGCCGGTCGTGGCTGCGACTGTTCGGGATGCTGCCTTTCGACTACGACAAACTCTGCATCACCGAACTCGAACCGGGTCGCAGCTTCCGGGAGGAATCGACGATGCTCAGCATGAGCCGCTGGCAGCACGAGCGTCGCGTGACACTTCGCGCCGACGGAGACGCTGGAGGGCCAACCGTCGTGCATGACCGAATCACGTTCACCCTTCGCCTGGGCCTGCAGGCCTGCACACCGCTGGTGGCGGCCGGGATCCGGTCGCTGTTCGGCCATCGTCACCGCCGCCTACAGCGGCACTTCCGGTGATAGATAGCGGAGAGACATGGCAGTGAGCGATGGCAGGTAAGCATCTTCTCGGATTGACCTCAGGAAAGAAGTCTCCAGAAGTCTCCTGGAGCCAAATCTGTGACCGAAGTAACGTCTGAGCCCTATGTGGCGAAAGACCGGTCATGGAAAGCGCCCGGAGATTCATCGCCATGGCAACCCTCACAGGTGCGTTTGTCGCAGCACTGATGGCGATCACGGGGATTTCCGGAATGTCGTCAGGCACCGCTCATGCCGACAGCGTCAACTGGGACGCCATTGCCCAGTGCGAATCCGGGGGCAATTGGGCCATCAATACCGGTAACGGCCATTTTGGCGGTCTGCAGTTCAAGCCGGCCACCTGGACCGCCAATGGCGGTGTCGGCAACCCGGCGCACGCTCCGCGTGAGGAGCAGATCCGCGTCGCCGAAAATGTGCTCGCTACGCAGGGCATTGGCGCGTGGGGTAGCTGCGGCAGGCACGCCGGCGCTGCCCCCATCATCACCGCAGTGTCCAACCCCGCGGTGTCCAACCCCGCGGTTTCCCTGCCCACCGTCCCGGTCGGCACCTCGCCCGCCACCACCTCGGTCGCCCAGACCGCCGCCAGCGCCTGGTACCCCGGCAAGCACCTGCTGGCCGCCATCAGCAAGATCGTCAACAGCATCCCGCAGTAGGCGGCTAGGTCGCACAAGCGTTCGACTCTCTGCGTCAGGGCGACAGGATTTCGGCCCACTGACGCCCCCGCCAGTCGGCGCAATGTCGACAGCAACCAGCGGCTGACAATCACGGTGCCTGAGATTTTCCCAAACGCCGCCGCACGTCCACTGGTATAGACTCCAGCCGGTTTCTATTGATGGACAGTTCTATTGATGGACAGCGCTGTAGGCACACCCAATACCAGGCTGCCGAGGAGCGCATCGCGACCATGGCAGGGCCGCTGACCGCAGCGGCAGCCTCGACGTTCGCGACCTCCTGACTCGACTTTTGAGAGGTTCAGATGCATGTCGCTCTTTTCACAGATCTTCATCCTGCGACCTTCGGGGGCGCCCAGATATCGGTGAACAGCCAGCGCCGGGCGCTTGAGCAGCTCGGGCATGAGGTCACGGTGTTCACCCCACCCCTGACGAAAACTCCCGATCCTGATCCGTGCGTGGTCGAGCTCAAACCGGTGCCGGTCATCGCTGCGCTTGCGCGGACATTGGGCAGGTATGACGACTTCGTCCTCGTATGGCCGTCGGTGTCGAATGCCGCAATTATCGACGAGGCGTTTCGCACGCGGGGTCCCTTTGACATCGTGCATACCCAAGGCGACTTAGGTGTAGCAGTGGCCGGGGCGCAAGCCGCGCGTCGGCACGGTATTCCCATCGTTCAGACCAAACACACCCGCTATGACGCCTACTTTGAACAAGCCACCCCCGCTCCCCTTTTCTTGGCGACGGTTGTCAGCCGAATGCAAAAGCCCGATCTTGCGAGCGAGTTTAGCTATGCACCGGCGGATGAAGGAACGGCCGCACGCGTGACCTGGCGTTTCATGGTTGCGCACGCGCAGGCCGCAGACCACGTGATCATCCCGACTCGACACTTCGCGCAGTCTCTGGTGGAGCGAGGCGTCAACCGCCCAATCTCGGTTATTTCCAACGGCATTGACGACGACGTCATCGAACGTGCCATGGCCGCAGAGGCCGTGGCACCTCTCGATAGTGAGCCGCTACGTCTTATCTGGTGCGGTCGCCTTTCGTCAGAAAAGCGAGTCCTGGCCGCGGTCGAGGCCGTTGCGTTGGTCGAGAACTGCACGCTCGACATTTACGGCGAAGGCCAGTTGGCGGCGTCGCTGAGAAAGACTATCGAGTCCGCCGGCCTCTCCCGACGTATCAGGCTCCATGGTCCGGTCGATCACGAAAAATGCCTCGCGGCCATGAAGTCAAGCAGCGCACTGCTGTTCACGTCCTACGGTTTCGACACCCAGGGACTGGTGCTGTTGGAGGCAGCCGCGATGTCATTGCCCACGATTTACTGCGACCCCGCCCTCAGCGAGACGGTTCCAGAGGCTGGCGGAATCCTCGCCGCCGACCCCTCCCCCGCAGCCCTCGCTGCGGCTATACGAATGGCCGCAGACGATCGGGCCAAGCTCAGGGAGATGAGCGACGTCGTTGCGGCTCACCCGGACATACCGCGGCAATCCCTTCAGACCGAGAAGATACTAGCCATCTACAGCGACTTGGTTAGCTATCTACCGGTATAGCCGCCCAAGATCTGGTCAGCCCCCACTAGGATCCGGAAAAGCCTCGACGGTGGCCCTGAATCGCTCAGCTATTGCGGTCGATCCACTGGGTGAGCGCGTCCTCAAGCGCGGCGGCGACGTCTACGCCGGCAGTGCTGGCGGCATGTTCGAAGCGCTTGACCAAGTCCGTCGGTACTGCGGCGCTCACTTTGGAGCGCGTCGGTTTCGGCTTCGCCAGCGGCTGGGCTACCTCCGCTCGGGCATGTCGCTCGACAGTCGCGTCCATCAGTTCACGCAAAGCGGGCATCGTCTCGAGCAAGTTGACGAGATCGTCGCGGTCTATATGCAGCAGCTCGACCGGCCCGGTCGTCGTTACGGTCGCGGAACGCAGTTTCCCAACGCTGAGCACGGATTCGCCGATTACCTCGCCGGGCCCCAACGTGGCAACTTCGTCGCTGCCCACGTATACCCCAACCTTCCCGCGTAGCAGGATGTAGCAGGCACCCGCCGGCGTGTGCTCATGAATCAGCGGCCATGGTGCGGACGAAGAAGTGTGACGGGCTGCTCGGACGAGACGGTCCAGATCGTCATCTGAGAAGTTGTCGAATGCGGTGAACTCACGTAGCCGACGGGTGTCTTCCACATGCCGATCCGCGTCGATATCCATGATGGGCTCCTGATTGCGCGATGTGACCCTGACATCGAGGAGCCTAACGTGGATCGTGCGCGAGTGCGGATAGAAGGCTCCAGTGACGTTATGAAAATCGCTCTGGACTCAAACTCTCATGCCGGCGCACCCAGAACACGCTGCGGATTTGACGGATCAACCGATCGTGCTGAAGCCACGATTTTCAAGGGGGGTGCTGGAGATAGCTTGATCGTTAGCTATTGTTCGAGCGCCGATTCTTGGCGATGCTGGTGTGAACCGCCGGGATGTTGGCCCATGTCGAGGTTGTGTTGTCGAACGGAATCAAATGAGCGCACGTGTTGAGCAGATGGAGTTTCAGGCCGAGGCTCGTCAGCTGTTGGATTTAATGATCCATTCGGTCTACTCCAACAAGGATTCGTTTCTACGGGAGTTGATCTCGAACGCGTCTGATGCGTTGGACAAGCTTCGGCTTGAAGCGTTTCAGAACAAGGATCTGGACGTCGATACCTCCGATCTGCACATCGAGATCGAGGTGGACAAGGACGCACGCACACTGACTGTTCGCGACAACGGCATCGGTATGTCACGCGCGGAGGTAGTGGATCTGATCGGCACGTTAGCCAAGTCGGGCACAGCTGAGTTGCGTCAGAAGCTGCGTGAGGCCCAGAACGCGGCTGGCTCCGAGGAACTGATCGGTCAGTTCGGTATCGGTTTCTACTCAAGTTTCATGGTGGCCGACAAGATCGAGCTGCTTACGCGCAAGGCGGGCCAGAGCGAGGCCACCAGGTGGGAATCTAGCGGTGAGGGCACCTACACCATCGAGACGCTCGATGATGCCCCGCAGGGGACCTCGGTCTGCTTGCACCTCAAACCCGTAGACGCCGAGGACGCGCTGCACGACTACACCCAAGAGTGGACGCTCAAAGAGCTGGTCAAGAGATACTCCGACTTCATTGCTTGGCCCGTCCGGATGGCCGTCGAGCGGCGCACCCCGGCATCTGAGGAGGGTGGCGAAGAGGTCGTCACGGTCGAAACCGAGACCCTCAACTCGATGAAGGCGTTGTGGGCCAGGCCAAAGGACGAGGTTACCGACGAGGAGTACAAGGAGTTCTACAAGCACATCGCGCACGCCTGGGACGACCCGCTTGAAGTCATCACGATGAAGGCCGAGGGCACCTTCGAGTACCAGGCACTGCTGTTCATCCCGTCACACGCACCGTTCGACTTGTTTAGCCAGGACGCCACCAAGGTCGGGGTTCAGCTGTATGTCAAGCGCGTGTTCATCATGGATGACTGCGACCAACTGATGCCCCAGTATCTGCGCTTCGTCAAGGGCGTTGTCGACGCACAGGATATGTCGCTCAACGTTTCTCGCGAAATCTTGCAGCAGGATCGCCAAATCAATGCCATCCGTCGCCGTCTGACCAAGAAGATCCTCTCTACGATCAAAGAACTCCAATCGGAGCGTCCGGCCGACTACCGCACGTTGTGGACTCAGTTCGGCAGGGTCCTCAAAGAGGGCCTGTTGTCAGACGCCGATAACCAGGCCACACTGCTCAGTATTTCGTCGTTCGCCTCCACCCATAGCGACGAGGAACCCACCACGCTGGCCGA
>JBMYXJ010000061.1:6492-9867 GCA_049608285.1 Mycobacterium sp.
GGACGGTCAAGAGCAGATCTTCTACGCCACCGGCCAGACACGGGAGCAGCTTCTGAAGTCGCCGCACCTGGAGGCGTTCAAGTCGAAGGGCTACGAAGTGCTGTTGCTCACCGACCCGGTCGACGAGGTCTGGGTCGAATCGGTGACCGAGTTCGAGGGCAAGCGGCTGCAGTCGGTCGCCAAGGGCGAGGTGGACCTTGACTCCGAAGAAGACAAGACAGCCCACGAAGCCGAGCGCGAGGAGCAGGAGAAAGACTTCGCTGACCTGTTGACCTGGCTGAAGGAGACTTTGAGCGATCACGTCACACAAGTGCGCCTGTCCAACCGGCTGACCGAGTCGCCGGCCTGCCTGATCACCGAAGCCTTCGGGATGACACCGGCCCTGGCGCGCATGTACCAGGCGTCCGGACAGGTGGTTCCCGGTGTAAAGCGGATTCTGGAACTCAACCCGAATCATGCGCTTGTCACCGCCTTGCAGCAGGGACACAAAAGCCGAGCTGACGATTCATCACTCGCCGAAACTGCCGAATTACTTTACGGCACAGCGCTTCTTGCCGAAGGTGGCGCACTCGAAGACCCGGCCAGGTTCGCCGGAATGCTAGCTGACCGCCTGGCTAAGACGGTGTAGGGCACCTCACCCGCGCGTCTTCATCCCCATACCGGCGGCACCATCTCACAGGGCACCTCGCGGGGGCCGCGGGCGGGGTCATCGCTGCCGTCAAGAGCGTTGAGGACCATGGTCGCAGCTCGGCGCGAACCCGCGATGGCCAGGTGATCGCTAAAGTCGTGGGCACAGGTGTCCTGTACGACGACGTTGATCACGTCGTCGTCCGGTCCGCCCGGTACCTGCCCGCTGACGTAGGGGCGGACGAACTCGTCGTAACGAGTCGATATGTTCACATAGCGGACGCCCGCGACATATGGGCTGCCCCCATCATTGAGCACCTGAAGTAACTCCGAACCGTGAACCATCTGCTGTGCCGATGCGAAGTGCACACGATGGGTGATGTCGAGGGCGACATGGAACTCGATCGCGCCTGCGAGCTTGTTGGTGAAGACCTCAGTGCCCTGCCAAAGTGGCGCCAGTGACACATACTTGCCGATCTTGTTCCCTCCGCCCAGCACCTTGGCGAAGTAGCCGGGGACCAGCGTGCCCTGGGAGTGCCCGACCACGTCGACCTGCTGCGCGCCGGTTGCGGCGAGCACCTTGTCGACAAATTCACCGAACTCCGCAGCCGAATCCTCAATGGGGGCCATTCCGCCCAGCGCAGACAGCGGCCAGGGGGCAGTCTTGACCGCCCCGAATGTCAGAGTGAACGGCGAGAACCCCTCCTCGACAAATAGCGGTACGTAGGCACCCCAGTTGGTTTGGGCGCCGCCCGCGGTGCCGTGCATCAGAACAACCGGGTTCGGATGGGCTTTCGACAGCGGCCGGTCCCACTCGTTTGCACCCGGCAGTGTGCCACCCGGGTTGAGGATTTCAGGCGGCACACCGGCAAAGAAATCGTAGTTGACCTTGGAACCGTCGGCCGTATGTAACGACTCCACCTCAATGCCGGCATCGCGCATCGCGGCTACGGCCGGCCGTTCGATGTGCTCCCCGGCCTTCACTCCGGCCGCAAGGACAGCATCCCCGAGGTGGAGCCCTGTCCGGACGGAGTCGCTGGCGGCCAGCGACCCGATCCGCAACGGGAACCGCGCCGCATCGGTCAGGATCTTGGCGGCTCCACCTGCAACGGCCATAGTCGCCGACGCTACCGGATGTGCAGGCGCACACCTATCTATCTGCTGCAGCCCGCCGCCAGTACCCGGGTACGGATGAAGACGTTGCGGTCGTCAGGCGCGGGTGGTCTTGACATGAGCGGGTGTCACGAGTGTGAGGGCCCCGTCGTAGCGGCGGTACAGCAGATTGCCGCGTGCGTTGATGGGATCGGTAAAAAACAGAAACGGCAGGCCGTGGCGGTTGACACGGTCGGCGCCACGGCGCGGGGTGAGGATCAGGGCGCGGTGGGGGTTGACAGTGATCGCCCCGCCCGCCGTTTGCGCGGGTGGGTGCACCCGGCGCTGACGAGCCAGTCGCAGGCCCGCCGGGCCGGCCCGGTACACGATTGCATCCTCGCCGGTGGTGGTGTCGGTAAAGATGTGTACGTCGTAATCCATGGCATCCATTACGGCACCGGCCTGACACGGGGTGGCTTGCCGTAGCCGAATGTTTTTGTGGCGGGCGATACCTGCCTCGCTGACATATGTGAGCGGCGGCCGTTGCGGATCTGGCCAGGGCCAGGATTCCCACCGGTCCGACAGCCGAGCGACCTGGCGGTCCAACCGCGCGGCCGCGACCGCAAGCGCTTCATGCACTCCCGCGATCACCTGGATGCGGGCCGGTGCACCACACACCCGGAGGTTCGCCTGCACAAGCATTGACCCGTGGGCGCAGTTTCCAGTGGCCAACCGCACCCGCGCGTCCGCAACGCACCGATAGCGGGCCATCGCCCGCCCCAGAACCTCCGCGACTTCGGCGGCTTTGGCTTCGGCCACCGCACCGCGCGCGATGACATCGACGTCCGGCACGGTCGGAGAGCGGACCGCCCGCGCCAAAGGCAGCACCACCACAGCAGCATGGCGGTCGGATTGCATACGACTCCCCCCAAGGTTAGGGAGTTCAGTATCGCCGCGCGGCCATCATGCAGATTAGGGGCTAAGGTCCCAGGAATCTCTGGACGTCCCAGATCCAGTCACGTTGCGCGTGACCCCCATCAGATGCCTTCTTTGGCGACTATCGCGGATGAGCGGGTTATCGGGCGAGGCCCCGAAGCTGGGCTTCGGTCCGCGGTGGAGCAACGGCACAAACCAGTTGTCACCGCGTGTCTGATTTGTGTGTAACTGGACTGCACAGATATATTATGTGCAACTGACAGGCACAGATACCCGGGAGGGGCCATGCCCAAAGACTTGACCGACACACAGCTCCTACGCGAGCTTGAGCCCGTGGCCGAGCGCCTGCTTAACCGCCATCTCTCGATGTTCAAGGAATGGAATCCGCACGACTACATTCCGTGGTCGGACGGCAAGAACTACTACGCCCTGGGCGGGCAGAACTGGGAGCCCGGGCAGAGCCAGCTTTCCGATGTCGCAAAAGTGGCCATGGTGCAGAACCTGCTGACCGAGGACAACCTGCCCTCCTATCACCGCGAGATCGCGATGAACTTCAGCATGGACGGCGCCTGGGGGCATTGGGTCAACCGCTGGACCGCCGAGGAAAACCGGCACAGCCTAGCCCTGCGCGACTACTTGGTGGTGACCCGCGCGGTCGACCCGGTCGAGTTGGAGAAGCTCCGCGTCGAGCAAATGAGCAGGGGCTTCAGCCCGGGGCAG
>JBMYXJ010000062.1:0-9865 GCA_049608285.1 Mycobacterium sp.
GTACGGATAGATTATTGCATTGTTAAAGAAATACTTCGGCTTGCTCATGCTTATTAGATTTGTTCTTTTACATGAAGTAGATAATGTATTTTGCCGCCTGGAACACCTCCGCGGCTCAGCCCTGGGATTCCGCAACCTCACCAACTACATCGCCAGATCGCTACTGGAAACCGGCGGATTCAGACCCCGACTACACCGTCATTCATGAAGAGCCAGATATCGCCCTGGCGTTGATCATCTCGCGGGTGCTGCGACCGAAGTCAAAACTCTCAACGTTGTCGTGGTGGCCCGACACCACCTTGGGCCAAACGCCAAGATTGGCGGACTGTAGATCCGTCGGCTTACGCATACACAAGTTCGAATCCTGTACCTGCCACCACGTATCACGGCAGCTCAGAGGCCGTTTCTGGCCCCTGGCCGGATCGCCAGACTTACCGGTAACCCAGCCCCATGACGGTAGATCTGCCGGTCTAGCCCAGGGCTAATCGTCGTCGCCGTGTTGTTCCTGTGGTCGGATGCGGTTGAGGTAGCGCCGCATGCTGTAGGCGATGAACGTTGTCAAAATGCCGACGCCGGCGAGGATGTAGAAGGTCGTGAAGACCTTCCCAAACGTCGTCTGGGGCGACAAGTCCCCGTATCCGACGGTGGTGAGCGTGACCACGCTCAGGTAGTACGCATCCAGCCACGACATGTGCTCGACGTGGCGGTAGACCACAGTGCCGATACCGAGCGTGATGGCAACGATGCCAAGCAGGACCCGAAAGATATGGCGATCAAATGCCTGATACATATCGCTCAAGGGCGTGTTCCCTTCCTGGGCGAAGACAATGGTGTAGCCGTCGGCGACACCGTGAATCTGCCAGACCTGCCGTGGTCATCGTTCTACCAGGCCCGCTCTGGCTCCAGCATCGCAACTGGCTCCCGCTCGATAAACGTGTGCAACTCGTCGTAGAACTCAAATTCGTTGCCACCAGTGGATCGGCTTTGGGTGACCACGCGAGGTCCCCTCGAAGAACTGCGGCACAATAGCTGCGCTTGAATACCCTGTGTCCACAAGATGGGGTCAAGCCCAGAAAAGGATGAAACGGGAGTGACCCGCGCGCCCCAATCCGGTCTGCAGAAGACACTGGGTTTGCGATCGGCCGTGCTATTCGGCTTGGCGTACATGACTCCGATCATCGTGCTGGGCATCTTCGGGGTGATCGCCGAACGATCGCGCGGTGGTAGTGCCGGTGCGTACGTGCTTGCAACGGTCGCGATGCTGGTCACCGCGCAGAGCTACGGTCTTATGGCACGGCACTTTCCGGTCGCCGGATCGGCGTACACCTACGTCCGCAAGGCCCTGGACTCCCGGGTGGGTTTCATGGTGGGGTGGGCGATCCTGCTGGACTACTTGTTCCCGCCGTTGGTGGTCTGGCTCATTGGCGGCTCCTATCTGCAAAGGGACTCAAGGTCGCTAACCGTGCGAACTTCGTCTTGGTGACGTTTCAGCTGCTGATTCTGGGGCTTTTCGTGGTGCTGACGATCGCCCATCTGATCGGTGACTCACAATCACTGATATCGCTGAGGCCCTTCACCGGTGACAAAGGGTTCCCGGCGATCGCGGCCGGCGCGGCGGTGGCGGCCTATTCGTTTCTCGGTTTCGACGCGATAAGCACGTTGACCGAGGAAACTCACGACGCCGAACGCACTATCCCGCGGGCCATCGCGCTGATCGCCCTCATCGGCGGCGCCATCTTCATCACCGTCGCCTACCTGGTCAGCCTGGTCGCACCGGGCAGTTACTTTCCCGACTCCGATTCCCTTGCCGAGGGCGTCGCCAAGACCATCGGCGGCAGCCTGTTCGGCGCGATCTTTCTCGCCGCACTGGTCGTCGGTCAGTCCACGTCCGGTCTTGCTGCGCAGGCGGCGGTCTCTCGTCTGCTCTATGCCATGGGTCGCGACGGCGTCCTACCTAAGCGGGTTTTCGGCATGGTGTCGGAGAAGTTCCACACTTCGGTGTTCAACATCGCGCTGACGGGGGCTGTCGGCCTGATTGCGATGTTTCTGAGCGTCGCGATGTCGACATCGTTCGTCAATTTCGGTGCCTTCACAGCTTTCACGCTGGTCAACGTATCGGTGGTCGCGTACTTCTTGCGCCATCGTGGCACCCGGCTCCCCCGATTGCGTTACGTGGCCTTGCCGGTTATCGGTGCGGCCGTCAACGTCTACCTGCTCAGCCGCCTGGACTCAGCTGCGATAATCGTCGGATCATGCTGGGCCGGAATAGGTTTCCTTTTGCTGTTGTGGCTTACCCGGGGCCTGACCCGTAACCCGCCGGACCTGGCGGGCATCGCGGGACGAGCGTAGTGCGCGTGTTTCGGCTGACGGTCAACTGTCAGCTACGAGCTGTGGCTGACGAAGTCTGGCTTCCTCGGGACGAAAGCCAGGTTCTCGATGCCGCCAAAAGGGCACCTTGGGCGTCCGCGCGCTGCTTTGATCGGTGGTGAACTACCCACCGCGGAGCTTCGCCGAATCCTCGGCGGATGACTGAGAGGGGTTGCACATGCCCAGGACGGCGCGGGACTATTCTCGCGCGCGGCTGGACGTGGCGTTGGCCTGGGGGGGACGCGCCGCGGCCGTCCTGGTAATGGTCGCCGCCGCGTGGAACTGGGTCGGCTGGGCTTTCGGAATCGAACCGTTCACTCGTGGCTTTGCGTCCTGGCCGCATACGACACCGTGGTCTGCTGTGCTTCTGGCCACCTTGGGGGCTGCGATCCTGGTCCAGTCTGGACCCGTTTCGTCAGCGAGGGTGCGGGTCGGGGCTGTCCTGGCCCTGGCGGTCGGCCTTCTTGCCGCGGTCTTCCTCGCCGAGTATGCGACCGGCACGTCGTGGGGCTTGGACCAAGTGTTGTTTCCCGACGAGGTGCGTACGTTGCAGGCGTCCTGGCCGGGTCGTCCAAGTCCGCACACTGGGGTGTCGGTTCTGCTGCTGGCGTTGGGCGTTGGGCTGACCCGGTTAGAGCGTCGCTGGGTGCCCGGTCTGTGGGCGGCAAGCCTGGTGGCCGCTGCCAGCCTGCCGCTTGTCGCCCTGGCGGCCTATCTGTTTCAGACCATGTCGCTTGTCGGTGTCGGCCAGTCAACCGGTATGGGAATCGCGACGGCCGTAGCTCTGTTACTTCTTGTTGCTGCGACCTTTACCGCCCGTCGTGACCGCAATCCGATTGCCTGGCTGCTGGCCCGGCCCGATAGATGGACACTGGTTCGGATGGGAGCGATCCTGGCCGGCCCGCCGATCCTCATCGCGGTGGGACACCAGGGATTCCTGATCCTCGGCCTGAGCGATGACGTCGCCTGGGTCCTGTCGATATCGGTGAGCACCGTCGTGGTTGGCGTGGGGATGTTCTATCTCAGTCAGCACGAGCAGAAGCTGTTCGCCGAGAAGGAGCTACTTTTTCGGCAAAACGTAGCCTCGCAGACGCAGTATCGCTTATTGGCGGACAACGCCGTTGACGTGATCGTGCATATGCGCGGTTCCGAGGTCGTATGGATCTCTCCATCGGTGGAAGCAGCGTGGGGGTGGCCCCGGGATCGCTGGATCGGTTCGGAATTCAGTCTGGTCATCCATCCCGATGATCTCGGCAACGCGTCCGCGTCACTGCAAGAAGTCGCCCGCAACGAATCGGCTGTCACGCGCATCCGGATCCGGACCGCCAGCGGTCGCTACACCTGGGTCGAGGCCAACGGGAAGCCTTACGTCGACGCCGAGGGGCACACCGACGGGATGATCTTCGCGATCCGGGGCATAGACGAGCAGGTCCGGGCACAGCAGCAACTCAAGACCGAGAAAGAACGGTTCGAATCGGTTGTGGGAAAGATGCCGTCGGCAATTTCGGTGCGTGATACCCAGGACCGGTACACCTTGGTCAACGAAGCTTTCCGCCAGATGTTCGGCCAAGAATCGGTTGAGGATGTTATCGGTCGAACCGAGGCGGAGGTCCTACCAGCCGACGTTCTTCGACGCGCACAGCTCGCCACAGTTCTACAGACCGACCGTGATGGTCCGCTAGACGAAGAGACGATCCAAAACGGGCGGGAGAGCATCGCGGTCGTGACTCAGCGATTTGCATTGCCCAACGCCTCTGGCGCAACAACAGAGCTGGTGACGATACGAACCGACATCACCCACCGCAAGAGAGTCGAGGGGGAAGCCGCTGAACTAAAGGAGTGGAAGGAACGCCTCGGGACGGCTATCGGCGCCGGCAGGCTCTTGGTCTATTCGCAACCGATCCTGGACATCGCGACCAGAGAGCCGGTAGGCGAGGAGCTGCTGGTGCGGCTGCGTGCTGTTGACACCGACGAGGTTCTGCCCCCGAGTGCGTTTCTGCCTCAGTGCGAGCGGCACGGTCTGATGCCTGTGATCGACCATTACATGGTCGGTCGCGCGATCGAATTGGCGCGTGCGGGTCGTTGCGTGAGTGTGAACATCTCCGGCCAAACCATCGCGGACGCTGCAGCAATGAAGGTGATGCTGGAGGCACTGGCAGTCGCGGGACGACAGGTGACCGAGAACATCGTCGTCGAGATCACCGAGACAATCGCAGTGGCTTCGCCGGCGATGGCCAAGGCGTTTTCTGCGAGTATGCGGGATCGGGGTTGCCGAGTGGCTCTCGATGACTTCGGGACCGGTTACGGCACGTTCAACGAACTGCGGCACTTGGCTCTGTGGGCATTGAAAATCGATCTTAGTTTCGTCCAGAGAATGCTCGAAGATCGCGATGACGAGCGCGTTGTGAACACCATCGTCTTCGTCGCGCGCACTTACGGCTTGACTACCATTGCCGAGGGCGTTGAGACGCCGGAGGTCCTGGAAAAGCTCGCGGAGATGGGTGCAGACCGTGTCCAGGGCTACTTGTTCGGCAAGCCGAAGCTAGTTGTTGCATGAGAAGCTAGTTGTTGCATGATTAGTGTCCGGGCGACAACGAAGTCGTCCGAGGCGGCCTTCTCTGGAGCTGCCCGCGGCTGAGCTGATCGGCAGCTCAGCGTTCTGCGGAATCCCGAAAGATAGTTGGGAAGGGTCGTGTTGGGAGGAAACCGCCGTGTCTGAGCTGGTGGCCACCCAGATTGATGGTGGGTGGGGGCGGGCTGTCTTCTGGCCCCGCGGTGCTCGTTGGCGCGGAGCCCTATGGCTTATTGCCATTGTCTGCGCTTACGTGTGCGTTGCGTTGCTCTACCAGTTCACCGAAACCGGCGGCGTCGCGTTGCTGTGGATGCCCAATGCCGTGCTCGTCACTGCGCTGCTGCGGTTCCGGCCACGTGATTGGCCCTACGTCTATGTGGCGGGGCTAGTTGCCGAACTGGTCGTTGATATGCAAAAAAACATCCTGCCCTATGGGTTTTCCTTCGGTGTGGTGAATGCTATCGAAGCCACCCTGTTCGTGTTATGCGCTGCACTGATCGCGGGAGGGCGACGCCGTATCGGGCTGCTTTCGGTGCGCGGCGCGGTGGCCGTGATCCTCGCGGCAGCCTTGGTCCCGGCCTTGACGGCGACACTCGGAGCCGTTGCCTCGGGCTGGACCTTCGACTCCGACTACTTCACAGGCTGGCGGACCTGGTGGTTCGGGGACGCTCTGGGCTTGCTGGTCGGTGTTCCGATCGGCTTGTTGCTTCGAGACGCGATCGGGTCAGTTGCGCGGCGTCGCTCAGCTCCATTAGCCCTGAGTAGTGGCGGAGCAGCGGCGTTGGCGATTCTGCTGTCTGCCATACTCGCCACCTCAGGAAGCCCCTGGGGAGCGCAACAAGCCGCGCTGGCTGCCGCTGTGTTGCTTTCTCTGGCTTTCGGAGCTGTTGGGGCTCCGATTGGGGCGGCGTTGACAGCAACCGCGACCCTTATCGGACTAGCACTGCACGAAGGCTTCGCTTCGGCCCCGCAAGAGCAGGCGCTGCTTTTCGTGGCGTTTGCGGCTATCTACGGCATCGCGGCCACCACAGAATCAGGGGACCGGGCGATGGATCAATTGTTCCGCGCCCGAAACGATTTCGAGACGGCCAACCAATGGCTGGCATATCTCTTGGAAGCGGCCCCCGACGCCATGATCATCGTGGGTCCTGACGGACGCATCACCCAGGCCAACGCCCAAACCGATCTGATGTTTGGATACCGACGTGACGAGCTCGTCGGCACCGCGGTCGAAATCCTGATTCCACCGCGATACCGGGACAAACACATCCAACATCGCATGGACTTCGTCGCTGACCCGAAGGTGCGACCGATGGGCACTGGTCAGCAGCTGTGGGGGTTGCGCCGCGATGAAACAGAGTTCCCGATCGCCGTGCGTCTCAGTCCGCTCGGCGCCGAACAAGGCCTGCACGTCCTTGCAGCGGTTCGCGACATCACCGCCCGCCATGAGAATGAACAACGGCTACTCCACCAACATGAGGCCCTGATTGAAGCTCAGCGCGAGCTGGAACGATTGGCCCGCTTCGACTCTCTCACCGGTCTGGTCAACCGTGCCGAGGCGCTGTCGCGCCTTCAGGCCGCCCTGGACGGCATCCGATCCCCAGGGGAGCACCTTGGCGTACTTTTCTGCGACGTCGATGATTTCAAGGTCATCAACGACACCGCCGGGCACGTCATCGGTGACTTCGTCCTCGCCACGGTGGCAGACCGCATCTGCCAATGCGTTCGCCACGGCGACACCGTCGGACGTACCGGGGGTGATGAGATATTGGTGCTGCTGCCGGGCCTGCATAACGTCGACGAAGCCGCGAAGGTTGCGGAGAAGATGCGGGTACGGGCCGCCGAACCTATTCACCAATCCGGGAGCACCCTCAGGGCGACGCTGAGCATCGGAGCCACCCTGGCCATCCCCGGTGAATCTGTCGTGGCAACTACGGCACGGGCCGACGCGGCCATGTACCAGGCAAAGAAGCAAGGCGGCAACGCCGTCAAGGCCATCTGAGCAACCCATCATGCTGGAACACACACCGAGTAGTTGATGAAATCGGCGGTCATGAAATCGACAGCTATGCAATCGACAGTGCAGCATCTGCCACCCAGTTCTGCGAACCAGACCCCTGGCAACCCCGGAGTCGCGACCGGCTGTGTGTTTGGATACTGATCGTGGAACGTTTGTTCAATGCTGTACTAGCTCTCAAAGAGCGGGGCCTCCTCCCCGACGCGGTCCTGCGGATCCTGATCCGGCGGATGTGTGCTAGTTGGGTCAGGACGTTCGAGTGCGGCGGCGACACACAAAAGCAGGCGTCGTATAAGAAGAAGTACTTCGACAAGCTGCGCAAAAGCGCGGGTGCAACTCATCAGGCTGACGCCAACATCCAGCACTACGAAGTGCCCACGCGCTTCTTTCAACTCATGCTCGGGCCATACCTAAAGTACTCGTGCGCAGCGTTTCCCGAGACGTCAACCAGCCTCGCCGATGCCGAAGTGGGCATGCTGCATACGTTTCTCGAAGAACATCTACAGGTCAATCAACTCGTCAAGGAGCGCGGGCCGATTCGACTGCTCGACCTTGGCTGCGGTTGGGGTTCACACGGCAGCTACCTCCTAGAGAAGTACGAAGGCGTGCACGTCACCTTCCTGTCCAACAGTGCCACCCAGCAGGACTTCATCAAGGCCCGAAACCCCAAGTACATAGACAGATTCACTAATGTTAAGGCAGACGCGAGCACGTTTGACGACCCGTCGTTTCACGGAGCCTTCGACGTGATCGTGTCGTGCGAAATGCTCGAGCACATGAAGAACTACGACATGATCCTCAAGAAGGTGAGCTCGTGGTTGAAGCCCGATGGGCGAATGATCGTGCAGGTATTGGGAAATCGGCGCTTCGCCTACGATTTCAAGACCACGGACTGGATGGGTAAATATTTCTTCGCCGGCGGTACCATGCCGAGCAGAGACTTGTTCGAGCACTTCCTTCCGTCGGATTTGAGGCAATCTGCGGTCTGGGACATCGACGGGCGAAATTACAGCAGAACTCTCGAAGCTTGGCTTGCCCAACTTGATGCGAATTCCCAGGAGTGCCTCAGCGCCCTGGAGGGTGGCCCTACATCTGCGTCCATCGCTCTGCAGCGATGGAGGATGTTCTTGCTGTTCTGCTCAGAGGTCTTCGGCTACGGTGCCGGCAATGAGTGGATGGTTTTCCATTATCTGTTCGAAAAGTCCCCCGAAGTTGTGAGACCGACCTCAAGTGCTGGGTGACGCATCTCACTGAGGAATTGGTTTGAAGCGCCCAGGGATACCCTGGCCTGACGCGAATACCAGCTTGAAACCCATGTATACAGGCAAATTCGAGGCAGATGACACGCCCGTGGGCAAGCTATGGCCTAATCCGCCCGCGCGGCTGTCACGGTGACCCGCGCTGATCCTATGAGACAATAGCTTCCATCGCATCGGTGCGATGGCGCGGATGCGATCCGTAGCCCCGGCCCCATAGGGCCACCATCACACTATTGTCCGTTGGGAGTCATTGTGCGCGTTTTCGCAGCCGCTGAATCATCCCTCGAATCGCGCCGCGCAGCTGGCGCGATAACACTGTTCTTTGGCGGGACAGCAGCACTCGTTGCTGGTCTTGCGCTCGCCGCAGCGACCAGTTGGCCGCCCCTTGCCGTGGTTTCCTGTGCGCTTGCCTTCGGCGTGCTGGTCGGAATGCAGGCCCGTTTTGTCGGTAGCGGCCCGATCCGCGGGTGGACGGCTGTCGCGGGACGTGCTGCCATCGCGGTGGCGGTTGGAGTAGTCGTCGGCGAGCTTGTGGCGCTCGCTGTGTTCGCAGGAGCCATTGACCGTACTTTGGACGAGAGGGCGGCGCAATCTGTAGCCACTGTGCCGGCAGTCGTACAGGCATCGGCGGGCCTTTCCCAAAGCCGTTCGGCGCGAAGCGACCTCGATGTCACGGTCGAACAATCGCGTGCAAGGCTCGATGAGGCCCTCGTCGTCGCTCGTTGTGAGTACAACCCGTCCCCGGACTGTCCGCAGACCTACATCACGGGGATGCCGGGCCGTGGGCCTGAAAGCTTCACCGCGAATGAGCTTCTCGCCGGTGCCCGCCAAGACCTTGACCGCTCCATCGCAGCGCGTGAGCGCCGGGCGCCTGAATTGGACGCTGCCATCGTTAACGATGAGCGTGCGCTCGCTAATGCGCGTTCAGCCGCGATTGCGGGCGCCGATAGGGGCCTCGGTGCTCGATGGGTCGCGATGCAGGACTATACGTTGGCCGCACCCGGCGCGCTGCTGTTACGGCTGGCCACGATTGTCTTCTTCGTTCTACTGGGTTTACTCCCGCTGGTCCTCACACTGTTGCGCGGCCAGTCTGTCCACGATCGGCGCGAGGCTGCCTACGCTGAGCGGGAGCGCGCCGAAATCGAAGCTGACACAGCGATCGCGGTCAAACGCACCGAGGTTCGGCGGACCGCCGAGATTCTTTGGGCTGAGCAACAACTGGCCAGCGTGCGACTTGCGGTCGACGCTCAACACGAGGTCGACCGCGCGCAATATCGCCGTCGCGTAGTGGAAATCCGCGAGGGACGACAGGTTGAGTTCGAGGGTCCACGGGTTGAGCTCGAGGGCCAACATGAAGAGCTAGGAGTTGATGTGTCCGAACAGAGACAGCTCGAATCTGCTGTGGCGGAGACGCTGCCGGTCCGTGCGGATGAACACCTACCGGCGCCTGCCACGCCTGAGGCCGCGGGGAGCGGTCAACCGCCAGCGATCCCGAGTCTGCCCGAACTCACCAAATCCGCTGCCCGTTGGATCCGTCCGTTGGTGCCGGACATCGTCGCCAAGGCGATCGACTCTACTGCCCACCCCGTTCGTACTGCGCGGCAGGTGTGGGAGGAAGTCGAGGAGATCAATTTCTCACTTCGGCGCACT
>JBMYXJ010000063.1:0-4356 GCA_049608285.1 Mycobacterium sp.
GACGTTTCGAGAGCAGCTGATTGGCTGCCTTGCTGGCGCATCCGCAATCGCGCTATCTGAGAGAGAACGGTCTTGGCTCGGCCAGATCGCCGACCAAATGGCTATTGGGCTGCGTTCGATACAGCAGTTCACCCAACTCAAAGCACTATCCGATGAGCTCAGTGACCGATCGCGGCGTATAGAACTCCAAAACGTCGAGTTGGCGGAGACCAGTCGGCTCAAGTCGGATTTTTTGTCGTCGATGTCTCACGAGTTACGAACCCCGCTCAATGCGATCATCGGATTCTCCGAACTACTCAAGGATGGGTTGCTGGGCGAGTTGCCGTCGGAACAACTCGACTACACCACCGAAATCTACAACGCCGGGACGCATCTGCTGTCGTTGATCAACGACATCTTGGACCTGTCAAAGATCGAAGCGGGCAAGATGGATCTCGACGTCGAGTCGGTAGAACTGGGCCCGTTGGTCGAGAACTCGATCGGGATCGTCAAAGGGCTAGCGAGCACCAACGGTGTCGAGCTCAAGACGCATATGGATCCATCGGTGACCACCATTGAGGCAGATGCTCGCAAACTACGGCAGATCATCTACAACCTACTTTCGAACGCGGTGAAGTTCACGCCGCATGGAGGCCACGTAGCTGTCGAAGTAATCGCTCGGGGATCCAACGTTGAGATCGCGGTAACCGACACAGGAATTGGGATTCCACAGGAGTCGCTAGGTCAGATTTTTAATGCATTTGAACAACTCGACTCTGGAATCAGTCGCAGCTTTGAAGGTACTGGCCTGGGCCTTCAGATGGTCAGGAGCCTTGCCGAGCTTCACGGCGGGGAAGCGTGCGTGAGCAGTGAGGTCGGTCGAGGAAGCCGATTCTGGGTCCGATTGCCACAGAGCCAAGCCGACAGGGCGCTGTCCGACAGGGCCCCATCCGACATGGCCCCATCCGACACGGCCCCATCCGACACGGCCCCATCCGACATGGTTCCGTCTGAGGAGTTTCCGCACGCCGGAGTCGAGTCGAGCAGCGCGCCGGGGGCCATCCTCGTTGTCGAGCCCGATACGCGACAAGCCGAGGTGATCCGTGAGTCATTGGTCCGAATTGGGCTTACTGCGGTGATTACAACCGACACTGTTGCGGCACAAGAACGTGCCCGCGACCAGTCCTTTGACGCCCTGGTAGTAGACGTCGAAACCTGCGTCAGCGAGCAGGGCCTTTCCTTCCTCGTAGCGCGCGACTCGAATGTAGAGCTCTCCGATCTACCTCTGATTGTGCTGTCGACGTCCAAGAACGACCCAACGGCAGTTGATCTGAGAGCGACGTGCGTGGTACCCAAACCCGTCGCAGGAGATGAGATGGTAGCTGCTCTCCGATCACTGGGCCTCGACTCGGTGGGAGAGCAGTCGCGCTCGACAGCCCTCGTCGTCGATGATGACCCTCGAGCGGTCTCCTACGTCTGCAGGGTTCTGGAGGCCGCCGGGATGACCACCGAGCGTGCTTTCGGTGGACAGCAGGCGCTTGAGGCAATAGCCGGCTCGAACTTCGACGTGGTCGTGCTCGACTTGATGATGCCTGAGGTCTCCGGCTTCGACGTGTTGTTTCAGTTGCGCGCCGACCCGATCACTCATGACTTGCCGGTTCTTGTGTTGACGGCAAAGTCGCTCACCGCTAGCGAGAGAGCCTCCCTGGAACAGATGGCTTCAGCTGTAGTGGCCAAGGGCCGTTGGCGCGGTAGCGGATTCGCCGAAGTCGTACGTGATGCGATCGATCGGTCCAAAGTGGACCCCACCCTGGGCCAGGTTCGAGACGACACATCAGCCGTGACGGGGCGCGCCGCTGTTGCGGGGGAATCGGGAGCACACATCCTGGTGTTGGAAGATCAGAAGCGCGAACGGGAACTCTTACAGATGTATCTGCAGAGCTCCGGTTACCGGGTAACGGTGGCAGCGTCCGCAGAGCAAGCCACCGCCAGGCTGGGCGAAACTATGCCCGATCTTGTCACAGTGGACATCAACCTGCCGGGCATGGATGGGCTGACCTTCGTCGAGTTGTTGCGTAAAAACCCGAGATATTCCGAACTTCCCGTCCTGGTGATGTCCGGGGCCGATGAACCGGATCAGGCTGCCGGATTCGGCGCAAGTATGGTGCTGCCAAAGCCGATCCAACGAACGCCATTCTTAGAGGCCATCGACAACCTCTTGGGAGATATCTCGCGCCCTGTTCCCGAGTGACAGCTCTGGTCCTCCCCGAGCGTTACCGGGTGATGACGATCCCAACGCCCTACTTGTGCTGTCCAAGTATCGTGAAGGCGAGGACTTTGAAGTGCTGGCCTCGCTGCGATCCAATCCCGCAACAGCAGACCTGCCGATAGCTATCCTCACAGCTATGGACCTATCCCAGGCCGACCACTGCGCTCCGGGATGCGCAGAGTCAGTCCTGGTGAAGGGCCCACAGGGGCCCAGTGATGTGCTGACGAAAATGCGGCGCCGGCTGAGACGCTCGCCTCATCCAACAAGTGCTGGCTAGTGGCACGTGTGCTGATAGTTGAGGACAACCCGGCAAACCAGAAGCTTGTCGGGGGCCTCTTGAAGCGTGCAGGCCACGAGTTGGCGATGGTCGAAAACGCCCAGGATGGGATCGCCCGCGCCCTTGCCGAGCCATTTGATTTGATCGTCATGGATGTGTCACTGCCTGGCATGGACGGAGTCACGGCAACGCGGGCACTCAGGGCTGACGAACACGGCCGAGACATACCGATACTCGCGGTCACTGCGAACGCGATGGCGGGCGACAGGGAACGCATTCTGGGGGCGGGGTGCACCGATTACCTTGCCAAGCCATTCGGCTACCGGGACTTCTTGGCAAAAGTGGCCAGCCTGTTAGAGGTGTCGGAAACCTTTGAAGCGTCGGAAACATGAACACCGAACCTCGGGTTGTCAGCGCCAACAACTCTGAACGTCGGTCGGTTCTCGTGGTCGACGATGAGGCATCCAATCGCAGGCTACTGAAGGCCATGCTCGAAGTACTCGGGGTTGACGTAACCGAAGCTGCCGGAGGCAAAGCCGCCCTAGAACTTCTCACGGCGCCAGACAACAACATTGACCTTGTTCTCTTGGACATGATGATGCCCGGGTTTGACGGCATGCAAGTACTGGAGACACTTGCGGCGAGTGGTTTAACCCCCTCTTTTTTGGTAGTGGTGGTAACCGCTCACGACGACCGACACTTACGGCGGATCGCGTTAGAGGCTGGGGCCATCGACTTCGTCACCAAGCCACTGGATCGCATCGAATTGGTGGCGAAGTGCAGGACGATGTTGGAACTGCGCCGCATGCGGAGGGTGTTAGAAGAGCGAGAATTTCTCAATCAACAACGGCTTGAAGCGGTGGTGGCACACGCGCCGTCGGCAATCGACGTACGCGATCTTGAGCACCGATACACCCTCGTCAACGACGCTTTTTGCAAAATGTTCGGCGAAGGGCCGGTCGGCGACGTGGTCGGTCGAACGGACCACCAGGTCTTGCCACCCGATGTCCTGCAACGCTCACGACATGCCGTGGCTCGACTCCAGGCCGGGGAGGGTTTCATTGAGGAAGAGCCGATCAATTCTGGGCAAGAAGGCATCTCGGTCCTGACCCAGCGATTTCCTTTGCACAATTCCGCTGGGGTGATGACCGAGGTCGTGACGATCCGAACCGATATCACCCATCGCAAGAGCATCGAACGGCAAGCTGCTGAACGCGCCCTATGGGAAGACCGGGTCTGGACAGCCATCGGCGACGGACGGCTGTTGGTCTACTCCCAGCCGATCGTGGACATCGCGACCAGAGAAACGGTTGCCGACGAGCTGCTGATCCGACTCCGCGACGCTGAGACCGACGAGGTTCTGCCCCCTGGCGCATTTCTTCCCCAGTGCGAGCAGCACGGGCTGATTCCGGTGATCGATCGATACATGATCGGGCGCGCGATTGACTTAGCCGAGACCGGCAGGCACGTCAGCGTGAATATCACCGGCCAGACCATTGGGGACCCAACGGCAATGAGTGAGATCCTTGCGGCACTGGTCGCCGCGGGCCCAGCCGTCACCGACAGGATCATCTTTGAGATCACTGAAACAATCGCGCTCGCGTCTCCTGCGATAGCCAAGACATTTTCCCAAGGCATGCGCGATCTGGGTTGCCGAGTTGCTCTGGATGACTTCGGGACCGGATACGGCGCGTTTACCGAACTACGGCATCTCGCCCTCGACTCGTTGAAAATCGATCTCAGTTTTGTCCAGAACATGCTCGAGGACCGCGCCGACGAACGTATCGTGAACACCATTATCTTCGTCGCGCGACAACACGGCTTGACCACC
>JBMYXJ010000063.1:4366-9742 GCA_049608285.1 Mycobacterium sp.
GAAGGTGTCGAGACGGAGGCGACGCTGGAAAAGCTAGCCTCGGCGGGAGCAGACTGCGCGCAGGGATACCTCTTCAGCAAACCGACACCAGTTACTTGGTAATAACCAACACCTGGACGAGGTTCCAATCCCTCACGTCCGATGTCGAGCTAAAGCTCTCCTCACGTCCGATGTCGAGCTAAAGCTCTCCTCACGTCCGATGTCGAGCTAAAGCTCTCCGGCGTCGATCGCGTCCTTGACTTCCTGCGCATGCGCCACCTGCTTAGCGGTGTACCCGATGAACAGCGCAGCAACGCCGACTATGACCGCGACCGCGGCCACCCACAACAAGCCGTAGGAATAGCCCTGGTCCAGCGCGTGCAGCTGCGCTGCGTCCATGTTCTTCACCGGGCCGGTGGTGCCGCCAAGGTAGAGCGTGCGCGAGGTGATGACCGCCTGGATGACAGCCAGCACGACCGGTCCGCCCAGGCTTTGCAACATCAGCGCGATCGCCGACACCGGACCGATCTGGTCGAAGCCGACACCCGCGATGGCCGACACGGTCAGGGGCACCACGATCATCCCGATACCGAAGCCGCCGATGGTGATGGGAAGCACCAGGTTCGGGAAGTAGGGAATGCCCGCGTCCAGGGTCGAGCCGTACAGCATCGCCGCCAGAACCAGCACGCCGCCGGCGATCACCAACACTCGTGGCGGGAACTTCGACACCAGCGCCGAGGACAGGCCCAGGCCGATGCCGAGCGCGATCACGAACGGGATGAACCCGATGCCGGCGCGCAGGGCGCTATAGCCCATGATGTCCTGAACGTAGAGCCCGATCAGTACCGTCAGCGTGAACATGACGCCGCCGGCGAGGAATATCGCGCCGAACGTGGCCACCCGGTTGCGGTCGTGGAACAACGAGAACGGGACAACCGGGTTCTCCGCAGTGCGTTCGACGTAGAGGAATGCCCCCATAAAGGCCAGCGCAGCGACACCGGAACCGAGCGTCACCGTCGACAGCCAGCCCTGTTCGGGCCCCATCGAGAAGGCGAACACCGCGGCGGTGCAGCCCATCGTGGCCAGCAACGCACCCGCGGCGTCAAGCTTGAGCCGCTCCCTGTTGGTCTCCTTCAGTGTCTTGCGGGCCAGATAGATCATCACTAGGCCGATCGGCACGTTCACCAAGAACGCCCATCGCCAGGAAACCTCGGTGAGCGCACCGCCCACAACCAGGCCCATGACTGAGCCGATGCCGGTCATCGCCGCGAATACCGCCGTAGCCGCGTTACGTGCCGGCCCCTTCGGGAACGTCGTGGCGATCAGCGCCAGACCGGTCGGTGAAGCGATGGCGGCGCCAACCCCCTGCAGCAATCTCGCCGTCACCAGGGTCGCTTCATCCCACGCGATTCCGCAAAGAACAGAGGCAATGGTGAACAGTGCAACGCCGACGATGAATGTCCGCTTGCGGCCGATGGTGTCACCGAGGCGCCCACCCAGCAGCATCAATCCGCCGAACGTCAGGACATAAGCGGTGATGACCCAGCTGCGGCCGGCGTCGGAAAGGCTGAGCTCGTCCTGAATCCTCGGCAGCGCCACGATCGCAACGGTGCTGTCCATCGTGGCCAGAAGCTGCATCCCGCCGATCGCGATGACCGCAGCAAAGAAGCCGCGCGAAGGACGCCAGGCCACCGGCTTGCCGGATGGTTGACCGGCAGCCACGCCGCCGTCGGGGGTGTAAACATCAGCGGGCACCGCTCGCTTCGAGCTGCGCCTTCCGTTGCCGTCAACATCACGGTGGGTGGCGGCACGCTCTGCGTCATTGAGAGCCGTCATGACGAGTTACCTTACAGTATTCTTAAGAATTCTTTAACTGGAGAAGCCCGCGACGGCCCCGATCACGATGATCGCAGGAGGCCGCACGCCATCCGAACGGATCCGCTCCGGCGCGTCGGAGAGCGTCGCCCGCAAAGTCCGCTGCGACGACGTGGTGCCGTGCTGAACCACTAGAACTGGGGTATTGGCAGGTCTGCCGCCTTCAAGTAAAACCTTGGCGAACAGCTCGATCCGCTCGACTGCCATCAACAGCACTATTGTTCCGCTCATCGCCGCCAGCGCATCCCAATTCACTAACGATTCGGGGTGATCAGGCGCAAGATGGCCGCTGACCACCACAAACTCGTGGGTGACTCCCCGATGGGTGACCGGAACTCCGGCAAGTGCCGGAACTGCTATGGCACTGGTCACACCAGGCACAACGGTGACCGAAATCCCTGCTTCCGCGCACGCAACGACCTCTTCATAACCACGTGCGAACACGAACGGATCACCACCTTTGAGCCGAACGACGAACTGGCCCGCCCTTGCTCTGTCGATGAGCACGTCGTTGATGGCGTCCTGTGCCATCGCCCGCCCGTAGGGAATCTTCGCGGCGTCGATCACCTCCACATCCGGCGACAGCTCGGCCAGGAGCTCCTGCGGCGCGAGTCGGTCAGCGACGACGACATCGGCGTGGGCTAGCAGGCGCCGACCACGGACCGTGATGAGTTCGGCATCCCCGGGCCCCCCACCCACCAGCGCTACACCACCGGGCATGACGCCCGGAGCCACCGAACTGTCCCCCGCGATCAGCCCCTGTTGAAGCGCCTCGTGGATCGCCGAGCGGATGGCCGCCGACCGGCGGTGTTCTCCCCCAGCCAGCACTCCCACCGAAAGGCCCTCGTACTGGAAGGAGGCCGGCGTGACCGCGCTGCCCTCGCGCGCGGAGTCGGCGCGCACGCAGAACACGTGCCTGCGGTCGGCTTCGGCGACAATTGCGGCGTTGACGTCGGGGTCGTCGGTGGCCGCGATCACATACCAGGCGTCCTCAAGATCGCCGCTGCGAAACTCGCGCATCGTTACGGTGATCCCCGCCTCAGCCTGGCTCAATGCCTCGACTGCCGGCGTGGCGTCGGTCGTGATGACATGAACGTCGGCGCCACTGGAGACCAGAAGCGGCAAGCGTCGCTGCGCGACCGTACCTCCGCCGACCACGACGACCTTTTTGCCGGCCAGCCGCAGGCCCACCAGATAGGCGTTCTCGGTCACCCGGCGAGCCTAGGTGCTGAGGCCGCGGCAGCGAAGCGGGCGATCGCCTGAGGGTGGGCGGCCGGATGGGTGTGCAGGTAGCCGGCGTGCACTCCGGCCCGCACTGCGCCGTCATCAACAACGCGGCCGGCCTGTCCGCTGTAACGCCATGCCGGCTGCCTGGTGCCCCCGAAATTGACGGTTGTCCGATGGAACTCGTGGCCGACCACGCGGTCGCCTATGCCGTGTAGCGGCGAATCGGCGACCGCCACCGCGTCCCGATACCCCAGCGTCAGCGCGTCGGAGAATTCCGCCGATCCCGGTAGCACGCCACACATCGGATGACCCTCGAAGTCGTCGACCAGGTAGGTCAGACCTGCGCACTCGGCGTGTATTGGTGCTCCGCGGGCGGCCAATGTAGCGATCTGACGGCGCACCAGGTCGTTGGACGACAGTTCGGCGGCGAATTGCTCGGGGAATCCGCCCGGCAACACCAGTGCGGTTGTGCCGGTCGGCAGTGAATCCTGCAATGGGTCGAAATCCACAACGCGCCCCCGCAGCACGCAGCAGTTCACCATGTTCGGTGTAGCCGAAGCTGAACGCCTTACCTGCAGCAAGCGCCACCGTCACCGGCTCGGTGAGCGGTTCGGTGAGCTCCGGCGTCCAGGAATTGTCGCGCACCCGACTCTCTGCGACGGACATCACAGCGTTCAGATCGACGTGGCGGGCGACCAACGAGATCATCGCCTCGACGGCGGCATCGGCCCGACGCCCGTGTTCTGCGGCGGTGATAAGCCCGAGGTGCCTCGACGGCACGGCCAGCTCGTCGACGCGGGGAACCGAACCCAGCACCGCCACACCGGCCTGCGCACAGGCCTCGCGCAGCACTTCGTCGTGGCGCGCAGACCCAACGCGGTTGAGGATCACCCCGGCGAGGCGCACGGTGTGGTCGAAGGTTGCGAAGCCGTGCAGCAGTGCCGCGACGCTGTGACTCTGTCCGCGCGCGTCGACCACGAGAATCACCGGGGCCCCCAGCAGCGCGGCGACATGTGCGGTAGAGCCCCGCGCAGCGACCGACGCTGCCTGCGCAGTGGACCCGATGCGTCCGTCGAACAGACCCATGACGCCCTCAACCACGGCGATGTCGGCATCTTGGCTGCCGTACCGATACAACGGACCGACCAGTGGGTCACCGACGAGCACCGGGTCGAGGTTGCGGCCGGGCCGGCCCGCGGCCAACCCGTGATATCCGGGGTCGATGAAGTCCGGGCCCACCTTGAACGGTGCCACCCGGCGGCCCGCCTGTCGCAGCGCACCCATCAGACCTGTCGCCACGGTCGTCTTTCCACTGCCTGATGCCGGTGCTGCGATCACTACGGCCGGCGCGCTCATCGGATGCTCCGGGTCACGGTGCCCTCATCCTGCCCTCACCACTCGATGCCCTTTTGCCCTTTGCGGCCAGCATCCATCGGGTGTTTCACCTTCGTCATCTCGGTAACCAGATCGGCTGCGTCGAGCAGAGCCGGGGGTGCGTCACGGCCGGTGATCACCACATGTTGGGCTCCGGGACGGGAGCCCAACACCTCCACTACATCATCGATGTCCACCCACCCCCACTTCAGCGGGTAGGTGAACTCGTCGAGAACATAGAAGTCGTGCCGCTGTTCGGCCAATCGGCGTGCAATCTCGGTCCACCCATCGGCGGCCGCAGCGGCATGATCGGTATCGGTTCCAGCTTTGCGTGACCACGACCAACCAGCGCCCATCTTGTGCCATTCAACCGGTCCGCCGACGCCACGCTCGTCGTGGAGGCGCCCCAACTCGCGAAGCGCAACCTCCTCCCCAACTTTCCATTTCGCGCTTTTCACAAACTGGAACACCCCGACGTCGAAGCCCTGATTCCAGGCTCGCAGAGCCATCCCGAATGCGGCGGTGGACTTGCCCTTGCCCGGCCCGGTGTGCACGGCCAGCAGCGGGGCGTTACGCCGGGTCCGGGTCGTCAATCCGTCGCGCGGAACCGTCAGCGGTTGGCCCTGAGGCATCGCATCACCCTTCCAAAAACTTCAGGCCGCACCCCGGTCGGCCTGGACCCTGACCAGGGCGGTCAGGCTGTCGGCTCGCAGCTGATCCAACCGCACCGAGGGGGCATTCAAATGTCGCGCCAGGTCATCGGCCAAACCCAACCGTACATAGGATGTTTCGCAGTCCACGACGACCGCCGCAGCGCCTTCGGCGACCAGCCGGGCCGCCAGGGCGGCCACCCAGTCGGCATGCTCGAGCAGGGCCTCAGGGGCCTGGTTGGGGATCGCAGGCGCCATACCCTCCGAGGTA
>JBMYXJ010000064.1:0-9737 GCA_049608285.1 Mycobacterium sp.
TGAAACTCGCCGCGACCCATCCACCGATGGAAGTGGTGGAACTTCTCAACCGGTTCTTCGCAGTCGTTGTCGACGAGGTCTACCGTCAAAACGGATCGGTCAACAAGTTCATCGGCGATGCAATTCTGGCGGTCTTCGGCGCGCCAGCGCCTGTGAAACGCTGCGAGGGCAACGCGCTCGCCGCAGCCCGGGCTATCTCGCACCGGCTACGCGAGGAGGTACCCGAATGCACAGCCGGGCTGGGCGTGGCAGCGGGCACCGTCGTGGCCGGCAACATCGGCGCGCGGGAACGCTTCGAATACACCGTGATCGGAGATCCGGTCAACGAAGCCGCGCGACTCAGCGACCTGGCAAAACAGACGCCTGGCCGCCTACTGGCATCCGAGACCACCGTGAACGCCGCCAGCGATCTGCAGCGCAGACATTGGCAACTCGGAGACGAAGTGGTGCTACGTGGCCGCCCCACCACAACACGTCTGGCCGCCCCGGCTGTCCCCGGGGAACAGTCTGCGCCAACCACTGCCCTGAATCTGCTCGGCCGCAGACTTGGGAATATCATCGGGGGCCCAGGGCGCTGAAGAACGACGGTCCCTACTGTCATGTTGGTGTCGGTCAATGAACTGACTTCACCGACCCTGCGCGCAATACCGAAGTCCGCCAGCATGATCCGTTCGTTTGCTGTACCCGGATCAGCGATAAGGATGTTTGCGGGTTTGATGTCGCGGTGTAACAATCCACGCTGGTGGGCGTAGCCCCAAGGTCGAGTAGCCCGAGATCACCTCACCGTCAGTCAGCACGGGTGCACGTACACGACTCGGCTACCGAACACAGTGTCTTGCAATGATCTCCGATGCTGGTCCACAGCGACCCACGCCAGCCCCAGCGGGAAGGCTACGCATGCGGTGCCACGCAGTAACGCGGCCGGAGGCTTCAGTCGATCCGAATGCCGTCCGAGCACCTGCAGGCCCATGATCGCCGCACCGGCGGTGCGGCCCGAGACCGACCAGCAACCGCCGAGATAGAGCACCGCCACGACGAATCCAACGAGGCCGGTGAACACCAACTCAAGGGCGGGGAAACGGAAAGCACTGGGGTTGAGCGCTAGCTTGGTGAGCACCAATCCGATGTAGAGAAATCCCAACAGCCCGGCGACGACAGCCAAGTCGATCAGAGCGGCCAGGCTCCGGCTGACCACGCCCGCAGTTCGTGCCGTCGGATCATCACGCAAGGTCATGAGAACCCTGTCTGCGCCCCAGGACCCGGTCGACGAAACCCGAGACCGCATCGTCGGCACGTTCGCCCTGGGTGCGTACATCGGTCATCACCTCGGCCGTTACCGAGTTGGTGGAGCCCCGGATGATGGCCGGCAGATCAACACCGTTTATCACCTCATCAGCCAAAGCGACAAGGTCGATACGGGCGATCACGGTCTCGATTGCCTCCGCGTGCAGGCGGTCACGGACAATCGCGGTGAGGTCAAGTTCGTCGAGCACGGCGGCCACAATCAGCGACAACAAGGCTTGTGCCTCGCGCTTACCGCGCGTGAACAAACTTCCCACCAGAGGCAGCGCCTCACAGGCCCGATAGACATCGACCAGCACAGACGGTGCCGGCGGCGGACGTTCGGGCAGTGGGGGCAGCGGGGCATTGACGAGAGTCATCAGCACATCCTCAGTGTGGCAATCCCAGATATGGGAACTCGGGAAGCACGTCGGTGTGCGGGGTCAGGTCGGAGAGCGGGCTCGGCCGCTTGTTCAGGAAAGCAACGAGGTAGTCGACGGCGTCGTCGGTCAGAGTGCGGCCATTCGGGTACTTCGCCGGCCGCGACGGGTCATAGGTCAGAACGTCGGGAAGCGTGGCCTGGGCTTCGATGGCCGCTATCGCCTCCTTCCGGGAGTATCCACCAGCGCGGGCCATCACATCGATGAGCCGTCCTATCCAGCGTTCCCGGTCGCGATTCGGCTCGCCCGCCCGGTACTCCGCCCGGGTGTCCTCGGTGGCAATAAAGCTGCCGAGTGCGGGCTGGCCGACCCTATCGGCATGAATCCACTGGCCGTCCTTCATCAGGCTGCAACGTCCCCAGATCCGAACATCCGGGCTAGGGCTGAGATAGCTGCTAGGTAGTTCGATCGCTGTGGCAATCACGTTGCCCTCGGCGTGCGAGTCCCGGTCGGCGCCGTCGCGATCGGCAGCGGAAGGGTCGCCATAGACACCCGCGGCGAACGTGAACCCACCAGACGCCACACTCGCTGACCCCTCACCGAAGGACACCGCCACATCGCCGAAGATCTGAGAACCGACCGCAGCCACCGTCGAGGCCTGCGGGCCGACTGCCAGGTACACATCGACTGTCTGAGCCCCGTCGATGGGAGGTGAGTAGACGAAGCTGAACGCAATGTCGTTGCGATAGTCACCGGTGTAATCGATTCCCAGCCGGTAGACCGCGTCAGGGTGCAGCGGACCGGCTTCGGGGTTGGCAGTCAAGATCAGCACGGTCCGGTCAGGATCGACCGGCGACTGGAATACGAAGAGATCGCACAGGTTCAGCCGCGGATCCCCCAGCGGGGCGCCGGGCCTGGGCCCCGGTAGGTGTGTCAACACAGCTCCATCCAACCGCACGGCCTAGATAGGGGTCAGGCCGTGCTTGCGCGCCACGCGGCTGATCTGCTTGTCCCGCAGCAGGTGCATGCACTTGCGCAGCAGCAGCCGAGTTTCGTGCGGTTCGATGACGCCGTCGATGTAGCCACGCTCAGCCGCGATCCACGGCACCGCCATACCCGTGTTGTAGCCCTCAATGAAGTCGGCCTTGATCTTCTGCACCTCGGGCGTGTTCGGGTCTGGGAAGCGCTTCACCAGCAGTTGGGCGGCGCCATCGGCACCTATCACCGCGATCCGCGCCGTCGGCCAGGCGAAGTTCAGGTCGGCGGTCAGCTGCTTGGACCCCATCACGGCATAGCCGCCGCCGTAGGACTTACGTATCGTGATCGTCACTTTCGGGACGCACGCCTCCACCACAGCGTTGAAGAACCGCCCCCCGCGCTTGATGATGCCGCCCTTTTCCTGGTCGACACCGGGCATTGCGCCGGGGGTGTCGACGACGAACACCAGCGGGGTGTTGAACGAGTCGCAAAATCTGATGAAGCTAGACGCCTTGTCGGACGCCTCGTTATCGATCGCCCCCGACATGTGCATCGGCTGGTTGGCTATCACCCCGACCGGACGGCCATCCACGCGAGCGAACGCGGTGATCATCGCCGGGCCGCGCTGCTCTCCGACTGGGAAAACGTCGCCATCGTCGAAGATCCGCAACAGGATCTCCATCATGTCGTAGGCCTGGTTGTCGGCGTCCGGCACAATCGTGTCCAACTCCAGGTCGTGCGGGGTGATCTGCGGCTCCAGACCCGGATTGACCACCGGCGGGTCGTCGAACGTGTTAGCCGGCAGAAACCTCAAGTAGTCGCGCACATACTGGAAGGCCGCCGCCTCGGACTCCACAACCTGATGGATGTTGCCGTACCGCGCCTGATTGTCGGCGCCACCAAGTTCGTCCATCGTGACGTCCTCGCCGGTGACGTCCTTGAGGACGTCGGGCCCGGTGATGAACATGTAACCCTGGTCGCGTACCGCGACCACCAGGTCGGTCTGGATCGGGGAGTACACAGCGCCGCCGGCGCACTTGCCGAAAATCAACGAGATCTCCGGAACCAGGCCGCGCAACATCTCGTGGCGGCGGCCCAGCTCGGCGTACCAGGCCAGCGAGGTCACCGCGTCCTGGATGCGGGCGCCGGCTGAATCGTTGATGCCGATGATCGGGCAACCGACCATGGCCACCCACTCCATCAGGCGCGCGACCTTACGGCCGAACATCTCCCCGACCGAGCCCTGGAACACCGTCTGGTCGTGGCTGAATACTCCAACCGGTCGGCCGTCGATGGTGCCGTGGCCGGTCACCACGCCATCCCCGAAGAGCGCGTTAGGGTCACCAGGCGTCTTTGCCAATGCCCCGATCTCCAGGAAGCTACCGGGGTCAAGGAGCGAATTGATGCGATCCCGGGCGCTGGGTATGCCTTTCTTGGCCCGCTTGGCGACCGCCTTTTCTCCACCCGGTTCCTTGGCGAGCTCAAGCTTCTCGCGTAGCTCAGCCAGCTTCTCGGCTGTCGTCACCGGCGCATGGGGGGGAGATTCTGCTGTCACTTCGCCGTATCTTCCTGTTGCGCCTGAATCTGACTGATCGCCTCACTCATGTGAGCACCGACCTTTGCAATGTACGGCTCGTCGATGGCCTGGATGTGCTCGCCCCCGATGGCAACCACCTCTAGTTCGGCGACGAATTCCCCCCATCCGCCGTCGGGTTGACGGGTGGCGTAGCGCGGTTCGAACATAATCGCGTCGTCGTGGTACCGGTCGGCCATATAGAGCGTGGCGTGCCCGTCGTAGGTTTCGATCACAGCGGTGTCGAGCGCCCGGTTGTCCAGATAGGAGGTGCGCTGGTGCTCGATGATGCCGCCGGGAATGTCAACCCCGCTGTCCTTCACTGCATCGAGGATGAAGCGCACCTGACCCTCGTCATCGAGCTCCTCGAGTTGCTCATATGGGATCGGGGGAATGTCGACGTTGAAAGTGCGCTGGGCGAACAAGGCGTAGCGATCCCACCGCGCGCGGATCTCCTCCTTGGTCTGCGGGACCTCCTCGCCCGCTCGAACTGTGTCGATCAGACCAACGAACCGAACTTCGGCGCCGCTGCGCTTGAGCCCGACCGCGCAGGCGTAGGCCAGTGCGCCACCCAATGACCAGCCCGCCAGGATGTAGGGGCCCTTGCCCTGAATTTCCATGAGCTTCGGTACGTATTGCGCCGCCCGCTCGGCGATCGAGCCTTCGACGCGCTCGATGCCGTAAACCGGTGTATCTGCCGGCAACCGCTTTATCAGCGGCTCATAGACAACGGTTGAGCCGCCCGCCGGGTGGAAGAGGAACACCGGTACACGGTCGGAGCCCTCCGGCCGTGCCCGGATCGTACGAATGAACCCGTCCAGCTCGCCCGCGTCCATCACCTCGCGCACGATGCTCGACAGATCCTGGATGGTGCGGGCCCCCGAGACGTCATCGGCGGTGATAGCGCCTTCGGCGCGCTCTGCCAGACGCTGCGCGATTTTCTCGGCAGTCGAGGAGTCCAGCGACGGAAGTTCGTTGAACACGCCGCCCGGGGACTTGCCGGTCACGATCGCCCATGTGGCGAACGTGACACGTTCTGCTGCATCGCGCGGCGGGACATCGGCGCCGAGTGCCTCCGTCACGGCCTCCTGGGTAAGCACCGCAGCCGCCGCTTCGGCGGCTCCCGCCGCTTCGGCGGGTTTCGCATCCGCGCCGGTGGGGTCGGTCGGCGGAGCGGGGACGCCCGCGACATCAGGGACGAGCGGCGGGATGTCGGAGCCGGACTGCTCAGCGGCGATGGGATGGCCGGCCTCAGCGAGCTTGGCCTCAACTTCGGCGACAGTTGTCGCCCCACCCATGAGCTCGGCTTGAGCCGCCGCGATCTCCTCGGCAGTCTTACCCTTCTGCTGTTCGGCGAGCTCGTCGACTTCACCGCGGTGCTCGATCGCGTATGCGATCAGCTTTTCGACTGCATACAGGTTCGCGTCGCGCACCGCGGTCAACTGAATAGGTGGGAGGTCGAAGTCGTACTCGACGCGGTTCTTGATCCGCACCGCCATCAGCGAGTCGAGGCCCAACTCGATCAGCGGCACCTCCCACGGCAAATCCTCAGGCTCGTAGCCCATCGCCGCGCCGACAATGGTCCCCAGCCGATCGGCGATCGGCTCACCAGAGTCCGGACTCCACTTCGCGAATCCCGCCGCGATACCTGCTCCCGCAGTGAGGTTGTCATGCAGGATTGCGGCGTCATCCTCGGGCTCGTCTCCCACGGGCGACGCCATCGATGAACTTTCGACGGCTCCCGCGACAATGCCCCCACCGACCGCCGTGGGCATGGCGACCTGTGCATCACCGCGAGCCACGATCGCGTCGTAGACGAGGGTGAAGGAAGACGCAGAAGACCCAGAAGACCCAGACCCGTTCTCGGTGCGGGCGTGCACCTGCACTCCGGCGCCGCCGGGGTGCCGCGTCAACGTGGTCACGAGGCGCGCACCTGCATCGGGCACCGCGCGCTGCTCTGAGGCAACCAGCCTGGCATCCGGAACGACCGCGGCCGCTGCGGCTTTCACCAGCGCAGCCAGATCGGTCTCCCCCCGCGGGAGGTACTCGAAGACATGCTTGCCGTCCGGTGTCGCGACGTGGTTGCCGGGGATGACCGCCGAGCTGTCGCCGGTGAAGTGCGCGTCCAGCCAGTGCGGCTTGCGGCGGAATCGGGTCGGCGGGATGTCAGCGAAGTCCAGCGCGCCGGCCAGACCTCGTGAGCGCCGCGGGAACAACGTGCGAATGTCGAGGTCGTGACCATGGACGAACAGCTGCGCCATCGCGGTGGTCATCGAGTCCACTTCGTCTTGTTTGCGCGCCAACGTCCCGATCAGTTGCGCGTCATGCAGCCCGGCCGCTGCCGTGGTCAGGCCCACCTGCATGAGCGCGACCGGATTGGGCGCCAACTCCAGGAACGTGGTGTGGCCGTTATCGACAGCATTGCGGATGCCGTGAGTGAAATGTACGGAGTGGCGTAACCCCTTCTTCCAGTAGTCCACGTCGTGGATCGGGTCTGCACCCGCACGCAGGAGGTTGCCCTCGTGCACGGTCGAGTAGTACGGAACCTCAAGCGGTCGCGCTTCGATGCCCTGCAGTTCAGCGGCCAGCTCGCCCAGCAGAGGATCCATCTGGGAGGTATGGCTGGCACCCTTGGTCTGGAACTTTCGGGCGAACTTGCCCTCCGACTCGGCCCGCTCGATGATCGCGTCCACCTGGTCCGGCGGGCCACCGATGACCGTCTGGCTCGGTGCGGCATACACACACACCTCGAGGTCATCAAAGTCGGCGAACACCGTCTCGATCTCCTCGGCGGAGTACTCCACCAACGCCATCAGCCTGATGTATTCACCGAATAGCATCGCCTCGCCCTCACCCATCAGGTGCGAGCGCGAGCAGATCGTGCGGGTCGCGTCAGCCAGTGATAGCCCGCCGGCGAAGTACGCGGCGGCCGCCTCCCCCAGCGACTGGCCCACCAACGCAGCGGGCTTGGCACCGTGAGCTTTGAGGAGTTCACCGAGAGCGACCTGAATCGCGAAGATAGTGACCTGCGTGGTCTCAATGCCGTAATCCTGGGAGTCGTCAAGGATTAGTTCGACGACGGAATAGCCGAGCTCATCCTGAACGAGGGAGTCGACGGTGTTGACCCACTCTGCGAACGTGTCATCACGCAGATACAGGCTCTTGGCCATCTTGCGGTGCTGGGCACCGAAACCGGCGAGCACCCACACCGGGCCGTTGGTTACCGGGCCGTCGGCGCTCAGCACACTGGGGCTCTGCTTGCCCTCCGCGAGGGCACGCAGCCCCTTGATCGCCTCGTCGTGATCGTAGGCCAGCACCACGGCGCGAGAGCGACCGTGGTTGCGTCGTGACAACGACCGCCCGATGGACTGCAGCGACGACTCCCGGCCCTCGGGACTGTCGATCCAGTCCGCGAGCTCGGCAGCGGCCGCCTTCTTGCGGGAGGTCAAGAATCCCGAAACCGCTAGCGGCACAAGCTCTGCAGTGGGTGTTTCAGCCTGAGCGGCCGCGAGCTCTTCGCGGGCCAGGGCCAGCAGCCGTAACGCCTCATCAGTCAGCCCAGGCATCTCGGGTTCGTCATCGACATCCAGGTTGGGCTGGTCCAGCGCGTCGTCGTCATCACCTGTATCTGATTCTCTTCGCGCAAGCGGCTCATCTGTATCTGATTCTCTTCCCCCAAGCGACTCATCTGTATCTGATTCTCTTCGCGCAAGCGGCTCATCTGTATCTGATTCTCTTCGCGCAAGCGGCTCATCGATGAACTCGCCGTATTCGTCCATCCGCACGCCGCCCACATAAATGGCGCCGGCATCGTCGTTGGCCGAGGAGGCCTCAGCGACAGAGGATTCGGGTGCAGGCTCGACCAGGTCGTTCGGAAGCACCTCCCGCAGCACCAGGTGCGCATTGGCGCCGCCGAAACCGAAACCCGACACCCCGGCCACGGCCCTGCCGCTGTAGCGAGGCCAATCGCTGGCCGTGTCAGCGACCTTCAGGTGTTCCTTATCGAAGTCAATGTAGGGGTTTGGGCCCGTGTAGTTGATCGACGGCGGAATCTTGTCGTTGCGGAGCGCAAGGACCATCTTTGCCAAGCTTGCCGCACCAGCCGCCGATTCCAGATGCCCCACATTGGATTTCACCGCACCCAGCAGTGCCGGCTTATCGTCGGCTCGGCCCCTGCCGATGACCCGGCCCAGCGCGTCGGCCTCGATTGGATCGCCGAGAATAGTGCCAGTTCCGTGCGCCTCGACGTAGTCGACGGTTCGGGGGTCTATGCCGGCGTCCTTGTAGGCCTTGCGCAGCACCTCCTCTTGCGCATCCGGATTGGGCGCGAGCATGCCGTTGGACCGGCCATCGTGGTTGACCGCACTGCCGGCGATGAGGGCCAGAATGTCGTCGCCATCGCGGCGCGCGTCTGCCAATCGCTTGAGCACCAGCATTCCGCCGCCCTCGGACCGGGCGTACCCGTCGGCATCCTGCGAGAAAGACTTGATCCGGCCGTCGGGTGCCAGCACGCCGCCGACCTCATCGAAACCAACCGTGACCAGCGGGGTGATCAACGCGTTCACACCGCCAGCGACCACCACGTCGGCGTCTCCGGCGCGCAGCGCTTTGACACCTTCGTGCACCGCGACCAGCGACGACGAACAGGCTGTGTCGATGGCCATCGAGGGGCCACGGAAGTCGTAGAAGTAGGACACGCGGTTGGCGATGATCGAGCTCGCCGTGCCAGTGATTGCGTATGGGTGGGCGATCGAGGGGTCCGACATCGCCAAGAAGCTGTAGTCGTTGAGCGAGCTGCCGATGTAGACACCGACGTCCTCGCCGCGCAGGCTGGACGCAGGAATCCTGGCTTGTTCCAGGGCTTCCCAGGTCAGTTCCAATGCCATTCGCTGCTGCGGATCGAGGTTGTCGGCCTCCATCTTCGACAGTGCGAAAAATTCGGCGTCAAATCCCTTGATGTCAGACAAATAGCCGCCGCGGGTGTGCGCCTTGGCGACCCGCTCAGCGATTCGCGGCTCGTCCAAAAACTCTGACCATCGCCCCTCCGGCAGATCGGTGATGGCGTCGCATCCATCCATGAGCGCATCCCACATTTCGTGGGCAGTGTCCATGCCCCCCGGGAAGCGGGTGGCCACGCCCACGATCGCAATATTGAGTCGGCCCTCTTCGACGTCGTCTGTGTGGCGCGACCAGTCCTCGGCATCCAGAGCAGAGGTATCTACTTCGGGTTCACCTTCGACGATGACGGTGGCCAGTGCCTCGATCGTCGGGTGCCGGAAAGCGATGGTGGCAGTCAACGTCACCCCGGTGAGATCTTCTATGTCGCTGGCCATAGCGACAGCATCGCGCGAAGATAAGCCTAGCTCGACCATCGGTGCCGACTCGTTGATGGAGTCAGGTGACTGCCCTGTGGCTTTGCCGATCCAGTTTCGCAACCATTCACGCATCTCGGCCACGGTCATCTCAGGACCACCGCCAGTGGGGGCTGTTGTGTTACCCGGATCATCTTGTGCTTCAGCCATATT
>JBMYXJ010000065.1:0-9713 GCA_049608285.1 Mycobacterium sp.
GCGGCGAGACCACTGTCTGTCCTAACGGGACCCCGCGCGTAGCGGCGATCTCCTGGCTGACCTTGGCACCGGGAAGCCTGCCGCCTAGACCTGGTTTGGCTCCTTGGGAGATCTTCACCGACACAGCCTTGACAGCAGGCATCCTCGCTTTTTCGGTGAAGGCGGCGGGGTCGAACCGTCCCTGCGGGTCGCGGCACCCGAAGTAACCAGACCCGATCTCCCATATCAGGTCGCCGCCGCCGCGTAGGTGATACGGGCTGATCCCGCCCTCGCCGGTGTCATGGGCGAACCCCCCACGGGCCGCTCCGGCACTGAGCGCCTGGATCGCGTTTGCCGACAGCGACCCGAAGCTCATTGCCGAGACGTTCAGCAAAGCGATGTCGTAAGGCTGGCTGCAGTCGGGCCCGCCCAACCGAACACGTGGATCCACGTCATCGGCGAATCGCGCGCGAAGTGAGTGGCGCAGGAACTCGTGGCCTACGGAGTTCACATCGCGCTCGGTGCCGAAAGGTTCATCGTCCTTAGTGCCCTTGGCGCGTTCATAGACCATGTCGCGGGTCTCACGGTCGAACGGGGCCGCCTCGATATTGGACTCGATGAAGTACTGGCGGATCTCGGGGCGGATCGACTCCATCAGGAACCTGACATGCCCGAGGATCGGATATACCCGCAGGATCGTGTGTTGCGTCTGTGCCAGATCCCATGTGCCCAGCGTCGCCGACGCGAGCAGCAACACGGTGGGGGCTATCCACCATCCAGTTTCGATAACTGCCAATGCGGCGGCCCCAAGACCGAGGAACCACAGGCCGCTGACGATGAGGGACCGGGTCAACACGGCGTGAGGGTATCGCGCCGCGCCACAAATGCAGGCGAAGCGCACCAGACAGCATCGCCTATGATCGCCGGGTGGCTGATCAGCCAGTAGATCTATCAGAAGAAGCGCTGGCCGAAGCGGTCAGCGCGGCCAGGCATGCCTTCAGCCAGGCAACCAACCTGGACGAACTCGCCCGCGCCAAGACCGAGCACTTGGGCGACCGGTCGCCGATCGCGCTGGCGCGCCAGGCCCTCGGGGCGCTGCCAAAGGTTGACCGTGCTGATGCCGGCAAGCGGGTCAACGTCGTACGGGCTGATATCCAGAGCGGCTACCAGGAGCGGCTCTCGGTGCTGCGCACCGAGCGGGACGCCGCGGTCCTGGTCGCCGAGCGCATCGATGTCACATTGCCCTCCACTCGCCAGCCGGTCGGTGCCCGGCACCCCATCACCATCCTGGCGGAGAACATCGCCGATACCTTCGTGGCGATGGGTTGGGAACTAGCCGAAGGCCCCGAGGTAGAGACCGAGCAATTCAATTTCGACGCGCTGAACTTCCCACCGGATCACCCGGCTCGCAGCGAACAGGACACGTTCCATGTGGCCCCCGAGGGCTCGCGGCAGGTGCTGCGCACCCACACCTCACCAGTCCAGATCCGAGCGCTTCTCGAGCGTGAGCTGCCGGTTTACATCGTCTCGATAGGTCGCACGTTTCGCACTGACGAGCTCGACGCCACCCACACCCCGGTGTTCCATCAGGTGGAGGGACTTGCGGTGGACAAGAACCTGACGATGGCCCACCTGCGCGGCACCCTTGACGCGTTCGCGCGTGCCCAGTTCGGGCCGCAGGGGCGGACCAGGTTCCGGCCGCATTTCTTCCCGTTCACCGAGCCGTCGGCCGAGGTCGACATCTGGTTCCCGAACAAGAAAGGTGGCCCTGGCTGGGTAGAATGGGGCGGCTGCGGCATGGTCAACCCAAACGTATTGCGCGCCTGCGGGATCGACCCCGAGAGCTATTCTGGCTTCGCGTTCGGTATGGGTCTGGAGCGCACCCTACAGTTCCGCAACGGCATCCCCGACATGCGCGACATGGTTGAGGGCGATGTGCGGTTCTCACTACCGTTCGGGGTGGGTGCCTGATGCGTCTTCCCTACAGCTGGCTGCGCGAGATAGTTCAGGCCGGCGCACCCGGCTGGGACGTTTGCGCCGAGGAGTTGGAACAGACGCTGATCCGTATCGGCCACGAGGTCGAGGAGATCATCCCCCTCGGTCCCGTCGACGGTCCCCTGACGATCGGTCGCGTGACTGAGATCGAGGAGCTCACCGAGTTCAAGAAGCCGATCCGCGCCGTCAAGGTGGATGTGGGAGAAGGCCGCCCGCGTGACATCATTTGCGGTGCAACCAACTTCGGGGTCGATGACCTCGTCGTCGTGGCCTTACCGGGGGTGACGCTGCCTGGTGGCTTCGCGATAACGTCGCGCAAGACCTACGGGCGGGTCTCCGACGGAATGATTTGCTCGACCTCGGAACTCAATCTGGGTGCCGACCATTCCGGCATCCTGGTCCTGCCGCCCGGTACTGCCGAGCCAGGGGCACCCGCTGCCGACGTACTCGGTCTCGATGATGTGGTGTTCCATCTCGCGATCACCCCCGATCGTGGCTACTGTCTGTCGGTGCGCGGGATGGCCCGCGAGATAGCCAACGCCTACGACCTCGACTACGTCGACCCCGCCGATGTTCCACTGCTACCTGTCAGTGACGAGGCGCTGTCTCTGACGGTGGCACCGGGCACCGGTGTGCTGCGCTTTGGGCTGCGACCTGTCTCCGGGATCGACCCGAAAGCTCTGTCACCGTGGTGGATCCAGCGAAGACTGTTACTCAGCGGCATTCGCGCCATTTCACCGGCAGTCGACGTCACGAACTATGTGATGCTCGAGTTGGGTCACCCTATGCACGCCCACGACCAAGGTCTGATCACCGGCGGATTCCGGGTGCGCTTCGCCGGCGCTGGAGAGACGGTCGTCACTCTCGACGACGTCGAGCGTCGTCTGGACTCCACCGATGTCCTGATTGTCGATGACGTCGCGACAGCCGCGATCGGCGGCGTGATGGGCGCAGGTACCACCGAGGTCGGTGGCAATACGACCGACGTGCTGCTAGAGGCCGCGGTGTGGGATCCCGCGGCGGTATCTCGCACCCAGCGCCGCTTGCACTTACACAGTGAGGCGGGCCGCCGCTACGAGCGCTCCGTCGATCCCGCGATCTCCGTCGCAGCGCTAGATCGTTGCGCGACCCTGCTTGCCGACATCGCAGGCGGCACCATCGAGCCCACGCTCACCGATTGGCGTGGCGACCCGCCGGCCGACGACTGGTCACACCTGCCAGTCAGCATGCCCGTCGACCTACCCGATCGCACTGCGGGGGTCACGTATCCGCCCGGGGCGGCGCAAAAGCGCTTGACGCAGATCGGTGCCCACCATGTCGTCGATGGCGATCGGGTCACGGCCACCCCGCCCAGCTGGCGCCCGGACATTCGTCAGCCTGCTGACCTGGTAGAAGAAGTGTTGCGGCTCGAGGGCCTGGAGATCATTCCTTCGGTGCTGCCTCCAGCTCCAGCTGGTCGTGGGCTCACGCCTCAGCAACGGCGTCGCCGCGCAATCGGCAAATCGCTGGCGCTCAACGGGTATGTGGAGATTCTGCCAACGCCGTTCCTGGCCGGTGACGTCTTCGACCGGTGGGGCCTGCCGGATGACGACGGGCGCCGACGAACCACCCGGGTGCTCAACCCGTTGGAGTCAGATCGTCCGGAGTTGGCAACTACTGTGCTGCCCGGCCTGCTGGAAGCGCTGACGCGCAACGTCTCCCGGGGTGCAGCCGACGTTGCGCTTTTCGGCATGGCCCAGGTTGTCGAATCCACATCGGACACCCGTGCTGTCGACCGCATTCCGAACGATCGTCGGCCCACCGACGAAGAGATCGCGCTGCTCGACGCGTCGCTGCCCCGTCAACCCCAGCATGTGGGCGCAGTGCTGGCGGGCCTTCGCGAACCACCTGGAGCGTGGGGATCGGGGCGGCCGGTGCATCCGTCCGACGCATTTGAGGCGGTGCGCATCATTGGCCGCGCCTCGGGTGTGGAGCTGACTCTACGGTCGGCTCAACGCCTGCCATGGCACCCCGGGCGCTGCGCGGAGGTTCTGATCGCCGACACGATTGTCGGGCACGCGGGCCAGCTTCACCCCGCTGTCATCGAGCGGTCCGGGTTACCCAAAGGCACCTGTGCAATCGAGCTCGATCTCGATGCCATTCCGATCACCGAGACCTTGCCGGCGCCATCGGTATCCCCGTTTCCCGCGGTGTTCCAGGACGTTGCCCTCGTGGTTGACTCCGACGTCGGCGCACGTAGCGTCATTGAGGCCGTCCGCGCTGGGGCCGGGGAGCTGCTGGAGGACATTCGGCTCTTTGACGTCTACACCGGCCCGCAGATCGGTGAGGGACGCAAGTCCCTGGCGCTGGCGCTACGATTCCGCGCACCGGACCGCACCCTCACCGAGGAGGAGGCCAGTGCGGCTCGCGATGCGGCGGTGGCCGCGGCAGCAGAGAGTGTGGGGGCGGTTCAGCGCAGCTGACAGCAGGGCTCGGGAAACATCGACGGTGGTGAACACATGCGCCGGTGGCCACGAGGCGGCGGGCTGCAGCGGGTTCACGACACCCTAGATATATGGGTTTGCAATCTTCTGCATAACGATGCATCATCGCTACATGACATCCGTGGCCGTCGCCGGTGCCAGCGGATATGCCGGTGGAGAAATTCTGCGGTTGCTTCTCGGTCACCCCGCGTACGCGGACGGCAGGCTGACCATTGGCGCGCTGACCGCGGCAGCCAGCGCCGGGACCACGCTCGCCCAACACCACCCGCACCTGCTGCCGATTGCGGGCCGGACACTGGAGCCCACCGAAGCCGACATCCTCACCGGCCACGACGTGGTCTTCCTGGGCCTACCGCACGGGCATTCGGCCGCGCTTGCCGAACAGCTCGGGCCCGACACCCTCGTCGTTGACTGTGGTGCAGACTTCCGGCTGGTCGAATCTGCGGACTGGGCGCGATTCTACGGGTCCGAGTACGCCGGCAGCTGGCCCTACGGACTGCCCGAGCTGCCCAGGGGCCGTGAGCGGCTCCGGGACGCCAACCGGGTAGCCGTCCCCGGCTGCTACCCGACGGCGGCCCTGCTTGCACTCTGGCCCGCGCTGGCAGCGGGACTCATCGAACCCGCGGTGACCGTCGTGGCAGTGAGTGGCACCTCAGGTGCCGGACGTGCGGCCAACGTGGACCTGTTGGGTTCTGAGGTCATCGGTTCGGCGCGTGCGTACAGCGTCGGTGGTAAGCATCGGCATACCCCAGAGATCGCGCAGGGTCTGCGTGCCGTCTCCGGCGGTGAAGTCGCCGTGTCGTTCACCCCGGTCCTGATCCCGACCTCCCGCGGCATCCTGGCTACTTGCACAGCGCGGACCTCCTCGGGGCTTTCGCAACTGCGTTCCGCCTACGAAAAGGCCTACCGCGAAGAGCCGTTCGTGTTTCTGCTGCCCGATGGTCAGCTTCCCAGAACGGGATCGGTGATCGGCAGCAACGCCGTCCAGCTCGCTATTGCCGTCGACGAGGACGCTCAGACGTTCGTCGCGATCTCTGCGATCGACAATCTCGTCAAAGGCACCGGGGGAGCCGCAGTGCAATCGATGAATCTGGCTCTGGGCTGGCCCGAGACCGAAGGACTCTCGACAGTGGGGATTGCTCCATGACCCGGATGATGCGCACCCAAGGCATTACCGCGCCAGAAGGTTTTCGGGCGACCGGTATCGCAGCCGGTATCAAGGCATCCGGCGCGCTGGATCTCGCCTTGGTTTTCAACGAGGGGCCGGACTACACCGCAGCGGGCGTGTTCACCCGCAACAAGGTGCGAGCCGCCCCGGTGCTGTGGTCGGAACAGATATTGGCCAGCGGACGGCTGCGTGCGGTCATTCTCAACTCCGGCGGCGCCAACGCCTGCACCGGCCCAGCGGGCTTCCAAGACACCCACGCCACCGCTGAGGCCACCGCAGCCGCATTATCGGAGTGGGGCACCGAAACTGGTGCGATCGAGGTCGCCGTCTGCTCGACCGGGTTGATCGGCGACCGACTGCCGATGGCCAACGTATTGGCTGGTGTCCAAGAGATCGTGCACGAGATGGCAGGGGGGTTGACCGGTGGCGAGGAGGCCGCCCGGGCCATCATGACCACCGATTCGGTGCCCAAACAAGTTGCGCTGCATCATCACGACAAATGGACGGTCGGTGGGATGGCCAAGGGTGCAGGCATGCTGGCCCCCTCACTGGCCACCATGCTCAGTGTCATCACCACTGACGCCGTGGCCAGCGCGGAGGCCTTGGGCGCTGCTCTGAACCACGCGGTCTCGCGCACATTCGATCGCCTCGACATCGACGGGAGCTGCTCGACGAACGACACCGTCCTGCTGTTGTCCTCGGGTGCAAGCGAGATCGCACCCAGTCAGGCTGACCTCGACGACGCCGTGCTCAAGCTGTGCGATGACCTGTGCGCACAATTGCAGCACGACGCCGAAGGCGCCACTAAGCAAGTCGTCGTTGCTGTCACTGGTGCGGCCTGCGAAGACGACGCGCTCATCGCTGCGCGGGTGGTGGCCCGCGACAGCCTGGTCAAGACCGCTCTGTTCGGCTCCGACCCCAATTGGGGGCGGGTTCTAGCAGCGGTCGGTATGGCGCCGGTTCCCCTGGATCCCGAACGGATCACCGTGTCCTTCAACGGCTTCCCGGTATGCATCAACGGCGTCGGGGCCCCAGGTGCGCGTGAGGTCGACCTGTCGGACGAGAACATCACAGTGACCGTCGATTTGGGTGTTGGGTCGGCGACGGCAGAGGTCCGCACCACCGACCTCTCGCATGGCTATGTCGAAGAGAACTCGACCTACAGCTCGTGAGCCCGACGACAGTGGTCAAGGCACAGGTACTCGCCGAGGCGTTACCGTGGCTCAAGTCGCTGCATGACAAGGTTGTCGTGGTGAAATACGGCGGCAACGCCATGAGCGACGACAGGCTCAAGGCGGCATTCGCCGCCGATATGGTCTTCTTGCGCAACTGTGGGATTCACCCCGTCGTGGTTCACGGCGGCGGCCCACAGATCAGCGCAATGCTGCAAAAACTTGGCATCGAAGACGATTTCAAAGGTGGATTCCGCGTCACCACCCCCGAGGTACTCGATGTCGCACGCATGGTGCTGTTCGGCCAAGTCGGCAGGGAACTGGTGAATCTCATCAATGCTCACGGCCCTTACGCCGTCGGGATTACCGGAGAGGACGCGCACCTGTTCACCGCGGTTCGCCGCACCGCCCTGGTCGACGGCATCGCCACCGATATCGGGCTGGTCGGTGACGTCGCACGGGTCAACACCGACGCCGTGCTGGATCTCATCGACGCCGGCCGCATACCCGTCGTGTCGACGATCGCACCGGATGACGGCGGACGGGTCTACAACGTCAACGCCGATACCGCTGCGGGCGCTTTGGCCGAAGCCCTCGGCGCCGAGAGGTTGCTGATGCTCACCGATGTCGAGGGCCTCTACACGAACTGGCCCGACCGCGGATCTTTGGTCCGCGAGGTCGACGTCGCCGCGCTCACACAGCTTCTTCCCACTCTGGAGGAAGGGATGGTGCCCAAGATCGAAGCTTGCCTGCGGGCGGTGGGCGGCGGCGTGCCGAGCGCGCACGTTATCGACGGGCGGATCGAGCATTGTGTGCTGGTCGAATTGTTCACCGATGAGGGGGCCGGTACCAAGGTTGTCCCTCCGACGGCGACGCTGCAGGAAGGTACGAGCTCTGGTCAAGGGGCCCGTGCGGCCGGCGGAGATGAATCGGGCAAGGGGGGCGAAGCGTGACCGAAAACCCTCGGCAGACTGCACTGCTGGACCGGTGGTCGGCAGTGATGATGAACAACTACGGCGTCCCACCCGTGGCGCTGGCTAGTGGTGACGGTGCCGTGGTCACCGACCTTGACGGCAAGACCTACCTAGATTTCCTGGGTGGCATCGCCGTCAATGTCCTGGGACACCGCCACCCTGCGATCATCGATGCGGTGACCCGCCAGATGGCCACGCTGGGCCACACATCCAACCTGTACGCCACCGAACCGGGGGTTGCGCTGGCCGAGAGGCTGGTCGGGCTCCTCGGCGTTGCGGCGCGCGTGTTTTTTTGCAATTCGGGCGCTGAAGCCAACGAGGTCGCATTCAAGATCAGCCGGCTCACCGGTCGGACGAAACTCGTTGCCGCCCAAGGCGCGTTTCACGGCCGCACCATGGGTTCGCTCGCACTCACCGGCCAGCCGTCCAAGCAGGAACCGTTCGCCCCGCTGCCCGGCGAGGTCACCCACGTGCCTTACGGAGATGTCGAAGCACTTGCCCGCGTTGTGAACAAGGAGACCGCCGCGGTCTTCCTCGAGCCGATCATGGGAGAGGGTGGCGTCGTCGTTCCGCCTGCAGGGTACCTGGCGGCCGCACGCGAGATCACCGCTGCACATGGCGCACTTCTGGTGCTTGATGAAGTGCAGACCGGGATCGGGCGTACTGGTGCCTTTTATGCCCACCAGCACGACGGGATCATTCCCGACATCGTCACGCTCGCCAAAGGACTCGGCGGTGGGTTGCCGATCGGTGCATGTCTGGCGGTCGGCGCGACTGGCGACCTCCTCACCCCCGGACTGCACGGCAGCACGTTCGGGGGCAACCCGGTCTGCACGGCCGCCGCGATGGCGGTCCTGGGCGTGCTCGCCGAGGAGCACCTGGTCGAACGTGCCGACGTACTCGGCAAGACCATCAGCGACCGGACCGAAGCGCTGGAGCATCCCCTGGTCGATCACGTCCGCGGTCGAGGTCTGCTGCTTGGCGTGGTGCTCACCGCCGAGGCAGCCAAGCCTTTCGAAGTCGCTGCGCGCGAAGCGGGCTTTCTGGTCAACGCGGCAGCGCCCGACGTCGTCAGGTTGGCTCCACCGCTGGTGATCACCGAAAGCCAGGTTGAGGCATTCCTATCCGCACTCCCAGCCATCTTGGACAAGGCGGACAAATCATGATCCGACATTTTCTGCGCGACGACGACCTGACCCCCGAGGAGCAGGCCGATGTGCTGGCGCTGGCGGCCGACCTGAAGAAGGCCCCGTTCGCCCGTCGTCCGCTGGAGGGCCCGCGTGGGGTTGCGGTGATATTCGAGAAGAACTCAACTCGTACCCGGTTCTCGTTCGAGATGGGTATCGCACAGCTCGGAGGGCACGCCGTCGTGGTGGACGGCTCCAGCACCCAGTTGGGCCGCGAAGAGACGTTGGAGGACACCGGGCGGGTGCTTTCGCGGTACGTCGAGGCCATCGTGTGGCGGACCTTCGGGCAGGAAAGACTCACGGCCATGGCCTCGGGGGCGTCGGTGCCGGTCATCAATGCGCTATCCGATGAGTTTCATCCTTGTCAGGTGCTGGCCGACCTGCAGACGGTGGCTGAGCGCAAAGGCGCTCTGAAAGGGCTCCGGCTCAGCTACTTCGGCGATGGCGCCAACAACATGGCGCACTCGCTGATGCTGGGCGGGGTTACCGCAGGTATCCACGTCACCATTGCCGCCCCGCGCGGCTTCGAACCCGATCCGATGTTCGTCGCTGCCGCCGAGGTGCGCGCCACCCAGACCGACGCCACCGTGACGCTCACTGACGATCCCACACGGGCTGCCGCCGGGGCCGACGTGTTGGTGACTGACACGTGGACCTCGATGGGGCAAGAGGGTGACGGTCTGGACCGGGTGGGCCCGTTCGAGGCGTTCCAGCTGAACTCGGCTCTGCTTACCCAGGCGGATGCCGAAGCCGCT
>JBMYXJ010000066.1:0-9685 GCA_049608285.1 Mycobacterium sp.
CTCCCGGGTGCTATTTCGCCGCCTGCAGGGTGACCGTCGGGCCGAAAACGCGGTCCGGCGGGCCCGCTCGAGCCTCTCCCTGCCGGCATACCGTTTCGGCGGGTAACGGCCCGGGGACTGCGACCGCGGCCGCTATCCGGCGAATTTCTGCTGGCTCAGCGCCGCGTACTCCTCGCCGACCTGCTGAATCTGGGCTCCGATGGCATTGAGCTCCCCGTTGGTCCTAGACACGATCGCACTGAGTTGGCCCAGGCCCTTGGACACAATGGATATGAGCATCATCTGTCCGGCCTGGTTGTCCGGCACCGATGATGCGGCGCTGAGGACCCATTCGCGGACCTTGTCGAGTTCACCGCGCCCGGAGGTGACAACGCCGGCGGACTTGTCGACCTCGGCAGCCAGCCTTGCATCGAGGTCGGCCAGCTTCCCGAACACCAGCGCATGCTCATCGTTGGCCGCGGCGTAGGCCGTCGCAGCGCCACCGAGCCACTGGTCACCTGGGGCGGCGGACTCGACCTGAGCCTTCAGTTCACGAAGCGCCGCGCTGCCGCTGAAGTCCGATCCGGCGGCAGGAACCCCCTGGCCGAAGGTCTGGAGCGCCCGCGACCACGTCGTCAAGAATCCCTCGATCGGCCCCACAGGTTCGAAGGTACTGGCTCACCGGGGATGAGACGCAGTGGGGAGGTCTGCCGGGGCCGACGGGCCACCTGCAGATCCCGACACCAGCTAGGCAGCGCGCATCGCGCCAACGAGGCCGCTCTGCTGCCTGATCGACTGGACCACTTCGTGGCCGATCTGTCGCACGCTGGCCATCAGCGGATTCGTCCCGAAATTCGATGACGCCGCTTCATTCCCGCCCGATACCACCCAGCCCAGCCACTGGCTGCGGGCCACAATGTCATAGGCAGCCCTCATCTCGAGATCATCGGAAACGCCCGCCGAAACGTGGGCCAGAGCGAGCACGAGCTGCTTCCGTGAATATTCGACCCCGTCGGGGTCTTTGACAACGCGGTTTGTCCACCAGTGCTCGAAGGGAATCCGCGAACCACGGTCGATCCGTCCACCGTCCCTCGTGCGTATCGGCACGGGCGGGTACAGGTCTAACTTAGGTACGTATCGGCCCTGCCCCTGCGGCCCGCTCCCGACATTCATCAACGTCAGGCACGCCACTGAAGTCACGGTTTCAGGATGGGTGACTCCTGCGGTATCCACCCAGGTGAGTTCTCGCTCCAGACCGAGCTGATGGATCAGCGCGGGTGACTTCGGTGTGTGATGAACGAGCGCACGGATGTGCACCGCCATGCCACGGGCCGCGGCATGCTCTCCTTCGTCGAACTGCGCGCCCGTTGACGTCAAGCCGTCGACACGATCATCTACCAGCGCGAGCAGTTCGCAGCGGGTGTGCGGTTGAACGATCATTGGCCCCCCAATTGGCTGCGTTCCGCGCCTTTGTCGCCTAGGCGACTCCCCTTACTGCACCGTACGACCAAAGTCAGCGCTGCGTAGCGGTTTTGGCGTTAGAGCAGCCCAGCTGCGAGCTCAGCTGGCGCAACGTCAGGACCGGCCACCGCCCATCGACCGCCCCAGTTGGCTGCCGCCAGCCCGGCGTAGACAGCCGACGTGCGACGCTGCAGACCGTCGTCGCGTTCGTAGGCATCACGGGTGCGGGCGGCGTCCTCGGCGGCGCGGTCGACGGCCCGCTGGGCGGCCAACTCTGTAGGTACGTCGAGCAGCAACTGCCAATCCGGCGCGGGCAGCCGTAGGCGCCCGTACTCAAGATCAGCGACCCAGGCCACGGCATCTCCCTCGGCCCCCTGGCGGAGCCGGGCCGCGCTGTAGGCGGCGTTGGAGGCGACATAGCGGTCGAGGATCACCACCGAGTGGGTCTCTGCGAGGTGTTCTATCTCATCTTTGGCAGCAGCCCGGTCCAGCGCGAATAAGACCGCCATCGCATACACCGACTCCCCGAGATCACCGTGGCTGCCATGCAACGCCTCAGCCGCGAGGTCGGCCGGCACTGATTCTCCGTAACGCGGGAAAGCCAGGTTCGCCACGGAATGGCCGTCGGCCTGGAACGCCTCCCGCAGACCATTGGTCAAGGTCCGCTTGCCTGCGCCGTCGACCCCCTCGATCACGATGAGCACTCGGCGAGCCTAATCGAGCGTCCCGGCGCAGGGAGTTGCTGGAGGCGGATTAACCCAGACCTCGGGCCATAGCGGACGCTCAGCCCGCCAGGCTGGACTGCAGCACCACAGTGTCGCGTGGCGGGTCCAGGAACACCCGGGTGCTCCTACGTTCAGCGCCAAACGCCATGTTGAGCTCGACACCGGTCCGAAAAGGCCCCGGGGGCACGTCCGGCTCAAGCACCTTCTGCACCGCGGGCCGCTGCATGGTGACCTCTGACTCATGTTGTTGCACAAGAGAATCCATCGTCTCAGGCGCGACCTGTACGACGGCGTCGATCCACCGCAGTTTCAGCTGAGACGCCTCCGCGGCGTTGCCCCAGGCGATCCACGACGCCGACTCCGGGATGCCCAACGCGGGAAACGTACGTTCGAGTGGCTCAATGTCGTGCCGCACCACTGGCGGCGGCGCGGTGACGTCCGGCTCCTGTAGCTGCTGTTGCTGACATGCAGTCAGTGACAGCAGGATTCCGAGCGTCACCGCGGTGCGCCATCTCATCGCATCAGTAGCGGTAGTGCTCCGGCTTGTACGGGCCGTCGACATCCACACCGATGTACTCGGCCTGCTCCTTGGTCAGTCTCGTCAGCGAGCCACCGAGCGCCTCGACGTGAATCTTGGCAACCTTCTCATCGAGGTGCTTGGCCAGCCGGTAGACCTCGTTGTCGTACTCATCGTTTTTGGTCCATAGCTCGATCTGCGCGATGACCTGGTTGGAGAAGCTGTTGCTCATCACGAACGACGGGTGCCCGGTGGCGTTGCCCAGGTTCAGCAGTCGGCCTTCGCTCAGCACGATGATCGAGTGACCGTCAGCGAAGATGAACTCGTCAACCTGCGGCTTGATGTTGACCCGGCGGATGTTGGGGTCCCCCTCGAGGCGGACTATCTCGATCTCGTCGTCGAAGTGGCCGATGTTGCCGAGGATCGCTTGGTGCTTCATCGACTTCATGTGCTCAAGGGTGATGATGCTCTGGTTGCCGGTGGCGGTGATGATGATATCCGCCCAGCCGACGGCTTCCTCGACGGTCTTGACCTCGAAGCCGTCCATCAGTGCCTGTAGCGCGTTGATCGGGTCGATCTCGGTGACCGCGACGCGGGCACCCTGCGCCTTGAGCGCCTCGGCGCAGCCCTTGCCGACGTCGCCGTAGCCGCAGACCAGCGCCGCCTTACCGCCGATCAGTACGTCGGTGCCGCGGTTGATTCCGTCGACCAGCGAGTGTCGGGTGCCGTACTTGTTGTCGAACTTGCTCTTGGTCACCGAGTCATTGACGTTGATGGCCGGGAACAGCAGCTCACCGGCGGCGGCGAACTGGTACAGCCTCAGCACACCGGTAGTGGTTTCCTCGGTGACCCCCTTGACCGCCTCGGCGATCTTGGTCCACTTGGTCTTGTCGGTCTCGAAGCGCTTGCGGATCAGCGCCAAAAACACTTTGTACTCAGGGGAGTCATCGTCCTCACCGGGGGGGACCACGCCGGCCTTCTCGAACTGGGCGCCGCGCAACACCAGCATGGTGGCGTCACCGCCGTCATCGAGGATCATGTTGGTGGGCTCGTCCGGCCAGGTGAGCATCTGCTCGGCGGCCCACCAGTACTCCTCCAGCGACTCGCCCTTCCACGCGAAGACCGGGGTGCCCTTGGGCTCTTCGACGGTGCCGTTGGGCCCGACGACCACCGCTGCTGCGGCGTGATCCTGGGTGGAGAAGATGTTGCACGACGCCCATCGAACCTCAGCGCCAAGGGCCACCAAAGTCTCGATGAGCACCGCAGTCTGAACGGTCATGTGCAGCGAACCTGAAATACGTGCGCCCTTCAGCGGCAACACCTCAGAATATTCACGGCGCAATTCCATCAAGCCGGGCATCTCGTGTTCGGCCAGCCGGATCTCCCTGCGGCCGAATTCGGCCAATTCGAGGTCGGCGACCTTGAAATCGATGCCATTGCGGACATCGGCGGTCAGCGTCGGTGCAGTCATGTAGAGCCTCTTTTTCCGTTCGACATTGGCTTTGCTCGCACAGCAGTGCTCACGGCAATACCGCTGGCGGCAACTATGCAGACACCCGTAGCCTGCGGGCTCGCGGGACAGGCGCTTGAAGCGCTCTGCCAGCTAGGGAGTATCCCCTACAGAGTACCGCTCGGCGAACGGAGACATCAATCGGGCCAGGTCCCGGGCCACATCGTGGTCAGCTTCAGGCGGCATCGAGACGTAGCTCATAGCTAGGCGGACGATCGCCCGGGCCAACACTCCGGCGTCCTCCTCGCTGGTATCCGCCCAACTCTCGACAAACGATTCGGTCAGCCGAGCCGAGCACCGGGTGATAATCGGCGCGCTGTCGGTGGTGATGAGCTGCAGCAGGTCTGGCTTTGTCGAGCCGGAAAGCAGCGAAATCACCAACGGGTCCGCCGCCGACTCGGCGAAGAAGTCGCGAAACCCCTGCAAAAATGCGGCGTAAATGTCGCCGACGTTGTCGGTGATTGCATCATTGATCTGGTCGACCAGCCGGTCCGCCAGCCGCAGTGCGTACCCCTGGGCCAGGCCCTGCCGCGAGCCGAACTCGTTGTAGATCGTCTGGCGGCTGATGCCGGCGGCAGCGGCCACGTCGGACAGGGTGATCGCCGACCAGTCGCGGGTGAGGAGCTGCTCGCGCATGCCATTGAGAATGGAGTCTCTCAGCAGCACCCTCGACGCCTCGGCATAAGGGATACGCTGCGCGACCCGGTTGCCGTCGGGGTGGCTGCTGTCGGCGGGGTGCTCGTCGCTGGGGTCGCTGTCGTCGGGGTGGCCCACACCGGCGACACTATCGCTTGTGGTACGCGAGCCGGCCCAAGCCGTTCTGGTCACAGCGCCCGCTGCCCGGGAGACCCCCGGCGAGCGGTCATGGACGGGCGACCTCGGCCATTTCGAAGTCAGACTTCGCAGCACCGCAGTCTGGGCAGCTCCAGTCCTCTGGGATGTCGTCCCACCGGGTACCGGGCGCGATCCCGTCTTCGGGCCAACCCTTGGCCTCGTCGTACTCGAATCCACACTGCACACAGACAAACAACTTGTAGTCGCTCACGTCACTGGTCCAATCTCTTCGAAGTCGGCCTTCTCACGCACCGCGCAATCGGGGCAACACCAATCATCGGGTATATCGCTCCATACGGTACCGCTCGGGAACCCCTCTCGCGGTGAACCTTTCGCCTCGACGTAGACGTAGTCACAACCGGGGCAGCGATAGGCGGTCACGCGTCGACTGGCCTATCCGCATGCGGCTCATGGCCGTACCGGGCCAATACTCTTTCGCGCACGCGCGGGTGAATGTTCACCCGGGTGATGTCGCCGTCGTAGTGTTCGAGCACCCGGTGGTCCATGATCTTGCGCCATAGCGGCGGGTAGTAGGTCAGCGCGATCATCGACGCGTACCCACTGGGCAGATTGGGGGCGCCCTCCATGCTGCGCAGCGTCTGGTAGCGGCGCGTGGGGTTGGCGTGGTGATCGCTGTGTCTCTGCAGGTGGTAGAGGAACAGGTTGGTCGCCAAATGGTCTGAGTTCCAGCTGTGTTCGGGTGAGCAGCGCGCATAGCGGCCGCTGGCGGTCTTCTGGCGCAGCAGACCGTAGTGCTCGAGATAGTTGACGGCCTCCAGGAGCGTGAATCCGAACACGGCCGAGATCAGGATGTAAGGGATGAGGGCGAGTCCGAAGACCGCGATCAGGATGCCGTAGAACACGACCGACATCGCCCAGGCGTTGAGTACGTCGTTGGACCAGTGCCACGGACTCTTGCCGACCCGGCGCAGTCGCGATGCCTCCAGCGTCCAGGATGACTTTAAGCCGCCCCACACGCTGCGCGGTAGGAACTCCCAGAATGTCTCGCCGAAGCGGGCTGAGGCAGGATCCTCCGGCGTGGCGACCCGGACGTGGTGTCCTCGGTTGTGCTCGATGTAAAAGTGGCCGTAGCCGGTCTGGGCGAGGGTGATCTTGGCAAGCCAGCGTTCCAGTTCGGCTTTCTTGTGACCCATTTCGTGGGCGGTGTTGATGCCCACTCCGCCCAGCACTCCCACAGACAGGGCCAACCCGATCTTCGCCGGCCAGCCCAGCGACCCATCGAATCCGAGCCAGCTGAGGTTCGACGCGGTGAAAAGGTAGGCCCCGAAGATCACGCTGGCGTACTGGAACGGGATGAAGATGTAGGTGCAATAGCGGTAGTACTTGTCGTTCTCCAGCCGCTGCATCACCTCGTCGGGTGGGTTCTGGCCGTCAGTGCCAAACCGCAGATCCAAGGCGGGCAGCACGAGGTAGAGCAGGATCGGACCGACCCAGAACGGCGCCTGCGCGGCTGCGTGCCAACCCGCCTGGTTGAACGCCCAGACCAACGGCATAACAGCGAACAACGCCGTCGGCACGATCAGGCCCATCAGCCAGAGGAAACGCTTCTTGTCGCGCCACCGCGGGGTGTCCACCCCAGAAATTTCGGCGCTCATTCCCCTAACGTAGTCACCGTTGCGGGTTCGGTGGGTTGAGTTCGTTGACCCGCGGCGCGAGCTGATGATCTTGATGGTCGCCCGAGCGCTGGGAGCCGCGAACCTCCCTACCGGCGTGGGGTGGTGAGCAGTACTGGGCCCCACGAGGAACTCAGCGCGTCCTCAATCGCCTCCTCAAAAGGATCAGTAAGACTGGGGTCTGAACGCGCATCGATTTCCGCAAAGCTGCCGGACTCGGGTTGTTAACGTTGTCGCCCCGGGCAGTGTTGTCGACGAGCCCCATTGCTCAACATGCTCACCACGCCAGGCGCTCTCGGAAGGAGCTTGATGAACTGGTACACCGGCAACACAACCTATGACACTGTCTTGACGATCGCCCTGGCTGTCGCAGCGTTGGTGATCGTCGGCGGCTTGTTCGTGCAGAGTCCCTACGGCCGATTCGGGTCCACGGCGCCCGGGGTGAATCTCAACCCGAAGCTGGGCTGGTGGCTGATGGAGATCCCGGCAACCGTAGCGTTCGCGATTTTCTACCTCACCGGGCCGTTTCGATTCGACGCCACGCCGCTGGTCCTTGCAGCAATCTGGCTGCTGCACTACGGCAACCGGGGCTGGTTCTTCCCGCTGTCGATCAGGCAGGTGCCGGGCAAACGCAGCAGCTTCAACATCTCGGTGATCGCCGCTGGAATGGTGATCACCGCGATGCACGGCTACCTCAACGGCGCGTTCTTCAGCCACGACTACAAGCATCAGTACGGCACCGATTGGCTCACCGACCCGCGGTTTCTCCTCGGGGTGGTCGTCTACCTCAGCGGATTCGTCCTGCTGGTCTCGTCGGAGTCGATCGTGCGCAATCTGCGCGACAAGAAGAACCCGGGCAGCAGCGAGTACAAGATCCCCTACGGGGGCGGGTTTCGGTTCGTCACCAGCCCGGCGTACCTGGGCGAGCTGATCGCGTGGGCCGGATTCGCCCTGCTGACCTGGTCGCTGGCTGGGGTTGCCATCTTCCTGATCACCGCAGGCAATCTGGTCCCGCGGGCATTCGCCACTCACAAGTGGTACCGCGAGAAGTTTCCGGATTACCCCGCCGAGCGCAAGGCCCTGATACCCGGAGTGATCTGATCAGACAGCCCTGACAAGATACCGCCAATAGGTGCAGTCGCTGTGCGGCCGCACCAACCCGCGGACCGACACGAGGAGGCAATCCGATGGCTGATATGTGGAGCGGATTTCGGCAGAAGCTGACCGCCCTCGGCGAAGTGGCTGGCGCAATGAACCGCTTGCGGCAGACCGGAATTATTGACCTCAGCGATCTGGGCGCCACGCTGGCTGTCGCAAAGGCGGCCGGCGTGTACGGGCCGCAGGCGGCGATGGCGATGCACGGTGCTCGTAAATTCGGGTCGCTTCCGGCGGTCGTCGACGAGCGCGGTACCCGTACCTATCAGGATGTCGACGACGATTCCACGCGGTTGGCGCGGGGACTGGAAGGGTTCGGCATCCACCAAGGTTCGGTGGTGGCTCTGCTCTGCCGCGACCACTACGGTCTCATCATTGCCATGGCCGCGTGCGGCAAGCTGGGGGCGAAGCTGGTGCTCATGAACACCGGATTCGCAAAGCCACAGTTCGCGCAGGTGTGTGAGCGGGAGAGCGTTGAGATCGTTCTCCACGACTCCGAGTTCTTCGGGCTCCTCGATGCGCTACCCGCCGACCTGCCGCGTGTGCTGACGTGGTTGGACGAGGGCGCAGAATGCCCAACCGGCGTGCGAACGATCGACGAGCTCATCGCGGCGAATTCGACCGAGCCGCTACCGGCACCGACCAAGCCTGGCGGGTTCGTCATCCTCACCAGCGGCACAACGGGCCTACCGAAGGGGGCGTCCCGGGCCACGACTTCCCCGCTGGCCACGGCACAGATGGTCGACCGGATCCCGTTTCCCCGCAAAGGCACGATGGTCATCGTGTCGCCGATCTTCCACAGCACCGGGCTGGGAAGCTACATGCTCGGTGCCGCGCTGGGCAACAAGATCGTCACCACCCGACGGTTCAGCCCTGAAGGCACTTTGAAACTGATCGCCGATCACCGCGCCGAAATGCTGGTAGCAGTTCCGACCATGCTGCATCGCATAGTCGAGCTAAGCCCCGATGTTATTGCCAAATACGACGTGTCATCGCTGAACACGATCATGCTGGCGGGGTCTGCGCTAAGGCCGGAGCTGTCCGAACGTGTCCAGGACACCTTCGGCGATGTCCTCTACAACTTGTACGGCTCCACCGAGTGCGCCGTGGCCACTGTGGCCACTCCAGCCGAATTGCGGATCGCTCCCGGCACGGCCGGACGGTCGCCGGTGACCTGCGAAGTGGTGCTATTCGACGAGAACGGCCAGCGGGTCCGCGGCGCCAACAAGCGCGGGCGAATCTTCGTTCGCAGTGGGTCGCCCTTCGAGGGTTACACCGACGGGCGGAACAAGCAGATCATCGACGGCTATATGTCTAGCGGCGATATGGGCCACTTCGACGAAGACGGGTTGCTGTTTGTGGATGGACGCGACGACGACATGATCGTCTCCGGCGGGGAGAACGTGTTCCCGCAGGAAGTGGAGAACCTCCTTTCCGAGCGCGACGACATCTTGGATGTGGCCGTGGTGGGTGTCGCCGACACCGAGTTCGGGCAGCGGCTGCGGGCGTTTGTCGTGGCTCAACCCGGCGCTATACCGAACTCCGAGGAGATCAAGCTCTTCGTCAAGGGCAACCTGGCCCGCTACAAGGTGCCCCGCGATGTCGTGTTCATCGAGGAGCTACCCCGCAACGCCACCGGCAAGGTCCTGCGACGCGTCCTGGTGGAGCGCGAACTGCCAGCCGCCGAGAACGTACAGGAAGATCCTGGCGAAGTAGATTGAATTCCTTCATCGCTACTCACCGCGTCGGCGAGGAACACGAAGAACTCCTCCGGCGCGCGCTGTTCGCGCTCGGCATCGTCACGGATCGTCACCGTCACCGTGGCCTCGGTCTGCCCCTGCGCGAACTCGACGAGGCGGTCCAGCGGCTC
>JBMYXJ010000067.1:0-9655 GCA_049608285.1 Mycobacterium sp.
AATTCGAGCGTCAAGCTTTCGACATCTGCCTCAGTGAGATGCGCAAACTGGGGTACATCGGTGATCGCCATAGTCGGCCTCCTCTCGACCACTACGCTACAGCAACCTACGGAATCGTAAGTTACTGACCAGTAAACCCTAGACGTCGAGCACACAGTCTCCAGATGCCGCCGAGATGCACGTCTGCACCCGGCTGCCCGGCTCCTGCTCAACACCGGTCCGCAGATCGCGGACGTGCCCCTGCAAAAGGCCGACCACGCAGGACTGGCAGATACCCATGCGGCACCCGAAGGGCATCTGCACGCCGGCAGCCTCGCCGGCGTCCATCAACGATGTCGCCGCATCCACTCTCGCCACCTTGCCCGCGCGTGCGAACTCGACCGTGCCGCCACTGCCGTGGACGGGGCGGCGCGACACCGCGAACCGCTCCAAGTGCAGTTGATCGACAATTCCGGCGGCGGTCCACGTGCGCTGTGCAGCCTCGAGTAATGGTTCAGGTCCGCAAGCCCAAGTCTGCCGCTCCCGCCAATCGGGTAGCACTTCGTCGAGGCGGGCCAGATCCAGCCGGCCTTCAGTGCGGGTCGCGCGCAGTTGGAGCCGGTAGCCCTCGTACTGATTCGCCAGTTGGGATAACTCCTCGGCGAACAGTACGTCGGCCTCTGTCGGGGCCGAATGCAGATGCACAACGTGGCCGGCGTCGCCGATCCCCCCACGACGGACCAACGTCCGCAACATCGACATCACCGGGGTGATCCCCGAGCCCGCCGTGAGGAACAGCACAGAGGCCGGCGCCGGGTCAGGCATGACGAAATTTCCTTGGGGCGCAGCCAGTCTCACGATCGTGCCCGGCGCTACGCCAGCGATTAGGTGCGCCGACAGGAACCCCTCGGGCATGGCCTTCACGGTGATGGTGATGGTGCGCGCACCTCTGCCGCGGGACGGGTGCTTTTCGTCAGGGACGCTGGTCAGCGAGTATGAACGCCAGCGCCAGCGGCCATCGACCAGCAGGCCGATCCCGACGTACTGGCCAGCCTCGTAATCGAACGAAAATCCCCAACCTGGCTTGATGACCAGGGTTGCCGAGTCGACCGTCTCCCGGCGTACGTCGAGCACCTTGCCGCGCAGCTCCCGCGCCGACCACAACGGGTTGGCCAGCTTGAGGTAGTCGTCGGGCAATAACGGCGTGGTGATCCGACCCGCGATCGTGCGCAGAAGGCGCCACCCAGGGCTTTGCTTGGCTCCGGCGACGAACGGCCGGACAGTATCGGTGACGGTGGCCGTCGTGATAGCCCTAGTGATGGCCGGGGTGATGGCCGTGTTCTTGATGTTGTTCTTGGCCATAACGGCTCCTGCCCTACTCCGCGGTGGCTACAGATCCCACAATTGATCCCACAAGATCCGACAATCGCCCACTTACGGCACCGTAAGTTACGGTACCGGATCCACCCCTCAGAGCAGCTCCAGCAGGAATGGCAGCTCTTGAGGCGCGTACCACGCCAGGTCGTGGTCCTGCGCGTCCCCGACGGTGAGCTCAGCGTCCTCGTCCCCGAGATCCGCTGCATCGACCACACCGATAGCGGCCAGCACCGCAGGCTCGGCAGCTGCGTTGTCGACGTAGGCCGCGATCACCCGCTCCAAGGGAATCTCCCCCGCCAGTCGCAGCACCGCGTCATCGAGATCGGGCCTCAATGTGATCTCGTCGGAGACATCGTCGAAATCCGTCTCAAGCACCACCCGGCGTGGCGGTAGCCCCTCGGCGGTTCCCCGCACGTCGAAGTCACCGATGAGCCGCAGCGACGCCAGCGCCGCATCCCGCAACACAACATCGGCGAGCTCGTCGTCGTCTCCTTCGGAGTAGGCCTCGCGCAGCGTCGGAGTTACCGCGAACGCCGTTCCATTGACCGGACGCAGTGACCCCTCAGCGACCAACTGCTGCAGCATGGCCAGGGTTGCCGGGACGTAGACGCGCACAAGACGAGAGTAGCGAGCCCGGCCGGTTACTTGACGTCGCCCATGAGTGTTGCGACGTGGTCGTCGACGTAGGTCGACAACTCACGCAGGGGACGCCGATAGTTCCCGCTGAGCACCGGTTTCTTCGGCAACTCAACCTGCGGCCGATCGACGTCGTAATAGTCGATGGTGGACAGCAGATGAGCGATCATGTTCAGCCGTGCGTGCTTCTTGACATCTGATTCGACGATGTACCAGGGGCTCATCGGCGTATCGGTGTGCACCATCATCTGATCCTTGGCCCGCGAGTAATCCTCCCAGCGGTACACCGATTCAAGGTCCATCGGGCTGAGCTTCCACTGCCGCACCGGGTCCTTGAGGCGAGACCGGAATCGTCGAAGCTGTTCGGCGTCTGACACCGAGAACCAATACTTGCGCAGCAGCACACCGTCTTCGATGAGCATCTGCTCGAAAATTGGCGTCTGACGCAGGAACAACGTGTGTTCGGCCGGGGTGCAGAAACCCATCACCGCCTCTACCCCGGCGCGGTTGTACCAGGAACGGTCAAACAACACGATCTCGCCCTTGGCGGGCAAGTGGGCGATATAGCGTTGGTAGTACCACTGCCCCTGCTCGCGGTCCGAAGGCGCGGGCAGGGCAGCGATCCGAGTGATGCGCGGGCTCAGGTACTCCACGAACCTCTTGATCGTGCCGCCCTTGCCCGCGGCATCACGTCCCTCGAAAACGATGACGACGCGGGCGCCGGTCTCGCGGACCCATTCCTGCAACTTCACCAATTCCGCTTGAAGACGGAACAGTTCTGCACGGTAGAGGTCGTCGGGGATCTTCGTCGGCTTGCGCTTGCCCGCACTCTTCGAGGCCACCTGCAAATCCTAGTGTGGCCTCGACGGTGGCGACTGCGTTACTGCGCGGCCTCCACCAACTCCTCGAGCGCCTCACGCAACAGGTTGGGCAGCATATCCACGTCGCTCATCGCGTCCCGGTCAGCGTTGATGCCGAAGTACAGCATGCCGTTATAGGAGGTGACGCCGATCGCGAGCACCTGGTTGTGCAGCAGCGGTGGGACAGCGTAGGTCTCCAGCAGCTTGGTGCCCGCGATGTACATCTGCTTCTGGGCCCCGGGCACGTTGGTGATCAACAGATTGAACTGACGGGCCGAGAACGTGGTCGCGACCCGGATACCCATGGCGTGCAACGTCGGAGGCCCGAAGCCTGTCAGCGTGACGATTGTCCGGGCATCGACAAGGCTGGCCGCGGAGGGGTTGGACTCGGTGGCGTACGCAACCTGCGACAATCGCACCACAGGGTTGCCTTCGCCGACAGGGAGATCCACCAAGAACGGCAACACCGCACTCATCGCCTGACCGGGCCCACTGGAGTCGAGTTCGCCATCGGGATACACCGACATCGGGGCCATTGCGCGCACGGTCGCCGTCGAGGTCACCGGCTCGCCCCGGGACAGCAGCCAATTCCGCAATGCTCCCGTGACCACCGCAAGCACGACATCGTTGACGTCGCAGTCATACCTGGCGCGCAGCTGCCGGAACACCTCGAGGCTGCCCGCCGAAACCGAGAACCGCCGGTTGCGCGAGACCGTGGTGTTAAGGGGGCTACTCGGCGCGGTACCCCGCGCGACGGTGCGGGCCGCACCGGCGACCCTGCGACCCAGGTCCACCAGCTGGCTGGTGTTGGTCACCGTCTCGGTGACCGCAGACCGCACCGCGGCAAGCTGGGCGGTGGGCCGGGCGACCCACTCGCCGAGTGCGCCCAGCACCAGTTGGCTGTCGTTGGGTTCGCGCGACGGGATCCAGATGTCCTCACCGAATTCTGGCGGCTTCTGGGTTCGATCGGCGATCACATGGCCAATCTCCAGCGCAGCCATACCGTTGACCAGCGCCTGGTGCGTCTTGGTGTAGATCGCGATCCGGTTCTTCGCCAGACCCTCGACGAGGTACATCTCCCAGAGCGGCCGGGACTTGTCCAGCGGGCGCGAACCCAGCCGCGCGATGAGTTCGTGCAGCTGGGAATCACTACCCGGCGACGGCAGCGCCGAGCGACGGATGTGGTAGGTGATGTCAAAGTCGCTGTCGTCGACCCAGACCGGCCGGGCCAGCCCGAACTTCACCTCACGGACTTTCTGCCGGTACCGCGGAATCTGCGGCAACCGCTGCTCCACGGTTGCCAGAACGGTTTCATAGCTCAGCCCGTCGCGGGGCTTGCGCAGAATCGACAGCGACCCAACGTACATCGGGGTCGCTGAATTCTCCATGCGGAAGAATGTCGCGTCCGACGTCGACAACCTAGTCACCATCCCGGCGCCGCCCTCCTCTCCATCATGCGACAAGCAGTGTCACGTTAGCTGCAGAACCGGCGTCGCGCTAAACGAGTGCATCGCCGCCCTCGTACAGCGTGGGATCATTAAGCCGTCTGCGACTCTCCAGCAGATGCCATTCGTGCCGTGCCCGATCGCTGGAGAGCAACCATGACCTCATCGACGCCGTCACAGACCTCACCGGATCCGGCACCTGCACAGTGGCTGACCACACCGATCATCGACTACGCACCCGCGCCGGCGCCGCTTGGTCGGCTACCCGCGCCGCGATGTCCGGCGCCGTCTGCTGAGGCACTGCATCGTCGCCCGTCACACCCACGGCGCGCCTTGCCGCAACTCAGCGAGCCCCCGCCCCCTAAGTCGGCAGTGCTCTTCGCAGAGACCGCGTTGCGCCAAGTCATCGAGGTCATCGACCGGCGCAGGCCGGTGGCACAGCTGCGCCCGGTGATGACACCGGTGCTGGTCGACCGCGTCATCGCACTCGCCCGCGCCACGCACCGAGGGAGCGCAACCATGCGCAGGGTACGGGTGCGCGCCATAGACCCCGGAGCAGCCCTCGAAGTAGGCGCCGCGGTCGAGGCGGGAGTGCAGAAGGGCGACAAGCACGGCGAGGTCTACGCAGCTGAGGTGTTCGCCTCGTTCAGTCGATGCGGGCGGGTGCACGCCGTCGCCGCCCGCATCGAGCGATACCGGAACCGGTGGCGAATGGTCGCGCTGCAGATCGGCTGAGCTGCCCGCTACCTGAGTTCGCCGTCCTTTCGGCTGAGCCGCCCTACCTGAGTTCGCCGTCCTTTCGGCTGAGCGGCGCCCTACCTGAGTTCGCCATCCTTCGCGCGCCGGTTCGCGCGGCGGGCCGCTTCGCGACGCTCGCGCCGAGTTCCACCGCCGTTGGCGTCGGAAGGCTGATCGCCGCCCGAGCGCGTCACCTCCACAGACCCGTCCTCCGACGGACCGGAATAGGTCAGCGGCGGTGCATCGTTGCCAACTCCCTTGGCGCGCACCCCAGCCGACGGGGCGGACCGCTGCTTGGTGGCGACACCCCCCTTGTTCGATTCGGCTGCCGCGGCAGCAGCAGCCGCGAACTCGGCGAGCCCGGACGGAGCTGCCTGTGGCGAGAGGGCCGGACCCGGTGCGGCTTCGACGCCGACGTTGAACAAGAAGCCGACAGACTCCTCCTTCATCGCATCGAGCATGCCGATGAACATGTCGTAGCCTTCGCGCGCATATTCGACCTCGGGACGCTGCTGGGCCAACCCACGCAGGCCGATGCCCTCCCTGAGGTAGTCCATCTCGTAGAGATGTTCGCGCCACTTGCGGTCGAGGACGCTGAGCAACAGGTTGCGCTCCAACTGCCGCATCGCGCCCTCACCAGCGATCTCCTCGACTTCCTTCTCGCGCTCGGCATAGGCGCGTTCGCTGTCGGCGATCAGCGCGTCGAACAGCTCCTTGCGAGTCAACTCACCCGGCTCGCCGACCGCATCGGAGTCGATCAGATCGTGGTGGTCGATCCCCACGGGATAGAGCTGCTTGAGCCCCTCCCACAACGTCTCGAGGTCCCAATCCTCGGAGTAGCCCTCGGCCGTGGCGCCATCGACGTAGGCGGTGATCACGTCGACGAGCATTTTATGTGCCTGCTCTGCCAGGTTCTCGCCTTCGAGGATGCGGCGGCGCTCGGCGTAGATGACCTGGCGCTGCTGGTTCATCACTTCGTCGTATTTGAGGACTTCCTTACGGATGTCGAAGTTCTGCTGCTCCACCTGGGTCTGCGCGCTCTTGATCGCCCGGGAGACCATTTTTGCCTCGATCGGCACATCGTCGGGCAGGTTCAGCCGGGTGAGCAGCGTCTCCAGGGTCGCCCCGTTGAAGCGGCGCATCAGTTCATCGGCCAGCGAAAGGTAGAAGCGAGACTCGCCCGGGTCGCCCTGGCGACCCGAGCGGCCGCGCAGCTGGTTGTCGATGCGCCGAGATTCGTGACGCTCCGTGCCGAGCACGTAGAGCCCACCGGCGGCGACAACTTTCTTAGCTTCGGCGGCGGCCTCCTCCTTGATGCGGGGCAGTTCCTCGTGCCAGGCCTTCTCGTACTCGTCGGGGGTTTCGACCGGGTCGAGGTTGCGTTGGCGAAGGCGGTGATCCAACAGGTAGTCGACGTTGCCGCCGAGCACAACGTCGGTGCCGCGCCCCGCCATGTTGGTGGCCACCGTGATGGCGCCCAGCCGACCGGCCTCAGCGATGATGCCGGCTTCCTGCTCATGGAATTTCGCGTTAAGGACGTTGTGCTTCATGCGTCGCTTCTCGAACTGGCGCGACAAGAACTCCGAACGTTCCACGCTGGTGGTACCGATGAGGACCGGCTGGCCCTTCTCGTAGCGCTCGGCGACATCGTCGACGACCGCGATGAATTTGGCCTCCTCGGTCTTGTAGATCAAGTCGGACTCATCGGACCGGATCATCGGCTTGTTCGTCGGGATCGTCACCACACCGAGCTTGTAAATCTCGTGCAGCTCGGCCGCTTCGGTCTCCGCGGTGCCGGTCATACCGGAGAGCTTCTTGTACAGCCGGAAGTAGTTCTGCAGCGTCACGGTGGCGACGGTCTGGTTCTCCGCCTTGATCTCGACCTGTTCCTTGGCCTCGATGGCCTGGTGGAGGCCCTCGTTGTACCGGCGTCCCACGAGCATGCGTCCGGTGAACTCGTCGACGATGAACACTTCGCCGTTGCGAACGATGTAGTGCTTGTCGCGTTCGAACAGGTCCTTGGCCTTGAGGGCGTTGTTCAGGTAGCTGATCAAGGGCGAGTTGGCGGCCTCGTAGAGATTCTCTATCCCCAGCTGATCCTCGACGAACTCCACGCCGACTTCGTGCACGCCGACGACCCGCTTCTTGATGTCAACCTCATAGTGGACATCGGGTTTCATCATCGGCACCAGCCGGGCGAACTCGGTGTACCAGTTCGATCCGCCGTCGGCCGGCCCGGAGATGATCAGCGGGGTGCGGGCCTCGTCGATCAGGATTGAGTCGACCTCATCGACGATCGCGAAGTTGTGGCTTCGCTGCACCACATCCTCGAGACTCTGGGCCATGTTGTCGCGCAGATAGTCGAAACCGAGTTCCCAGTTGGTCCCGTAGGTGATGTCGGAGTTGTAGGCGACGCGCCGCTCGTCAGACGTCATCTGACCCAGGATCACGCCGACCTCCAGACCAAGGAAGCGGTGCACGCGGCCCATCTGTTCGGCGTCACGCTTGGCCAGATACTCATTGACGGTGATGACGTGCACGCCCTCGCCTGCCAACGCATTGAGGTAGGCCGTCAGCACCGAGGTAAGCGTCTTTCCCTCACCGGTCTTCATCTCGGCGACATTGCCGAAGTGCAGCGCGGCCGCGCCCATCACCTGGACGTCGAAGGGGCGCTGACTGAGCACTCGCCAGGCCGCCTCGCGGGCGACGGCGAACGCCTCGGGCATGATGTCGTCGAGACTGGCACCGCCCGCGAGTCGGTCCTTGAACTCGTCGGTCTTGCCTCGGAGTTCGGCATCGGACAGCTTCTCGGTGTCCTCGGACAGGGTGTTGACGTAGTCAGCCACCCCCTTGAGGCGTTTGACCATGCGGCCTTCGCCGAGACGGAGCAACTTCGACAGCACGCTGTTTCCTCGTTTTTCTTGCTTGCGTTTACGGCACTCATCACGAGTGAGACAAACACCATCGTAGGTGACGCGCTGAAATCGCTGGTCGAGCGTGTCAGGCGCGCCGCTCTGCCCACGAATCCGCCGCCCAAGCCGACACCATCGGTGCCCTTGAGCGCTAGATCGGAGTTCAGGCCAGCCGGATCATCCCGTAGTCGTAGGCGTGACGCCGATAGACCACGCAGGGCTTGTCGCTGTCCTTGTCGTGGAACAAGAAAAAGTCGTGCCCCACGAGCTCCATCTCGTAAAGAGCGTCGTCGACGGTCATCGGGATTGCGGGGTGCTCCTTGGTACGGACAATCCGCCCAGGCTCATGGTCGTCGCCAACTGCAGCGTCGCTCCGCACGGCATCCGGCGCCGGAGGGGTGAAAGCATCCTCCAGATGGTCAAGGGAGGTGGCTTCGTGTAGCGACAGCGGAGTCTTGTCGCCGTAATGGATCTTGCGGCGGTCCTTACTCTTACGCAAACGGCTTTCCAGTTTGCCCGCCGCCGACTCCAGGGCAGCATAGAAGCTGTCGGCACAGGCCTCGCCGCGCACGACGGGTCCGCGTCCGCGAGCGGTGATCTCCACGTGCTGGCAGTTCTTACGCTGGCGCCGGTTCTTTTCGTGATCCAGCTCGACGTCGAACAGGTAGATGGTGCGGTCGAATCGTTCCAGGCGGGCCAGCTTGTCGAGGACGTAGGCGCGGAAGTGTTCGGGAACTTCGACGTTGCGCCCCTTTACCACCACCTCGGCGTTCTGATTAGCGTCGGGCGACTCCGTCGCGTCGCTATCTTCGACCACCATCGTGCTGTCCGTGTCCGCGGAATTAGATGACATACTTGGCAACTCGATTCTCTTTCGCGTTCGCACGCCTGCGCGTGCTCGGGCCATCAAGGGATTCGCGCCGACGCGGCATAGCTGGTACGGCCATTCGCCGGCGCAAGGTGTCGACTACTCACCTCCTGCCGCTGAGTGCGATATCCGGCGTCTCGGTGTTGAGCGCCGCCGTGAGTTGTTCACGGTTGGTTGGTGCCGACGGTAGTCCGTGTTCGCCCGGTCGTGCCACAAAATTCGCAGACTGTTTTCAACTCTTCACGTCGTTCTGAGGTGCGCTTAATGAGCTCGCTGAGGTCACGCGTGCGCCAGCGCGAGCACCGCGACCACATCGGCGCCGCACATCTGCAGAACCCTGACCGATTCCCTCGCGGTAGCCCCCGTCGTGATGACGTCATCCACCACAACAACTGAATGGGCCACCGACCTGCTCAGCCGGACGCGGCCGGTGATATTTCGCTGCCGGTCGGCCCCGGAGAGCCCGACCGAGTCGCGGGTGAAGGCCTTAAGGCGCAGCGCAGGGACAACCGCAAGCCCGGGTTGGGTCGCGGTTGCGGCCGCCGCGATGCGGGTGACGGGGTCTCCACCACGGCGCCTGGCCGCCGACCGGCGGGTAGGGGCGGGCACGACCGACAACGGAGACTCCAGAATGCCCCAGATGAGCAGGTTGTCGATCCCGTGGCGCAGGGCTTCGGCCAGCGGCGCAATCAGGTCGACCCGGCCACGTTCCTTGACAGCGACGATGGCCTGGCGGCGGGCGCCGGCATAGCGGCCGAGCGACAGGACAGGAACACCAGGATCCAGCCGCGGGGCCACCAAGTGCGGCTGGTCGGGCTTGACGATCAGTTCTTTCGCACA
>JBMYXJ010000068.1:0-3727 GCA_049608285.1 Mycobacterium sp.
CGACATCTACGACGCCGACCACGAAATCCTCCAGAAACTGGCCGGGGAGCTGGGCCTCAACTCGTGGGCGGTAGAAGACACCATCACCGAATCCGAACGCACCAAGGCTGTGGTCTACAAGACGCACACCTTCTTCACGATCTATGAGGTCACCGTCAGAACTCCGCCGGACGCGGATAGCTCGGAGTCGATGTTGGAGTTCCACCGGATCTCGGGGTTCATCCTGCCTCGTGGATTAATCACCGTCCGGCTCTCCCCGCACCTCGACATGAAGGAAGTGTCGGAACGATTCGACCAGCTCGGTGGGCAGGAGCACGGCGTCGGCTCGCTGGTGCATGGCCTACTCGACGTCGTGGTCGACGGTCATTTCGACGCGGTCCAGTCCCTCGATGACGCGATTGAAAGCCTTGAGGACGATCTGTTTGGCGACCGATTGCCACGTAATGGATTGCAGCGCGACACATTCCGGTTGCGTAAGGACTTGGTCGCGTTACGCCGCGCAGTGCTGCCAATGCGTGAGGTAGTGACGGTGATCCAACATCGCAGAATTGACCCGATGGTCGCGACCGAGCTAGACCCGCTATACGCCGACCTCTATGACCACGTGCTGAGGGTCGCAGAGTGGACCGATTCGCTTCGTGACATGGTCACCACGGTGTTTGAGACAAACCTGTCGCTACAGGATGCCCGCCTGAACAACGTGATGAAGAAGCTCAGCGGTTGGGCGGGAATAATCGCCGTGCCGACAGCGATCACCGGGTTCTACGGCCAGAACGTGCTCTTTCCGGGCAGTCAAACTGTTGGCGGCTTCGTGGCCAGTACGGCGATCATCGTGGTGCTGGTGATCGGCTTGTACGTGATGTTCAAGAAGCGAGACGTGCTCTAGCCGGACGGAGTAGCTGGCTGGCGGCGTCGTAGTCTGGCGGCCGATGGCGCTTCACCTGCATCGCGCTCAACGTACCGATGTGCTCGCCGACGGCCTCGGCGGGCTGCTTGCCGCGCCGCGAGCCGATCCGTTCGCAGAGGAGCTCGTGCTGGTCTCGGCCCGCGGGATGGAACGCTGGCTCAGCCAGCGACTCTCGCATGTGCTGGGCGTGTGCGCCGGCGTGACCTTCCGGCATCCGCGCTCACTGATCGACGAGCTCACCGAAACGGCGGACGATGATCCGTGGTCGCCGGACTCGATGGTGTGGCCACTGCTCGAAGTGATCGACAGCTGCCTCGACGCACCTTGGTGCGTCGCGTTGGCCAGCCACCTGGGCCACTTCGAAAATGGGACGGAGAAGGACCTGCGCCGGGGGCGCCGCTATGCCGTCGCTCGTCGCCTCGCCGGCCTTTTCTCGTCCTACGCCAGCCAGCGCCCACAGCTGCTGGTCGACTGGATTGAAGGCCGCACCGAAGACCTCGACCACGATCTGCAGTGGCAGCCTGAGCTTTTCCGGGCCCTGGTCCGTCACGTAGATGCCGACCCACCACACGTCCGCCACGCGAGAACCATCGCCCGCTTACAGGAAGCTGCCACTGACCTTCCGACGAGACTGTCACTTTTCGGTCATACCCGACTGTCCCACACCGAGATCGGACTTCTCCATGCCTTGAGCACCCATCACGATCTGCACCTCTGGCTGCCGCATCCCAGCGACGATCTGTGGGCCGCGTGCAAGAACGTTCACGGCGCCATTCCCCGTCGTGAGGACCGGTCCCACCGCAAAGTCGGGCACCCCCTGCTCGCCACGCTCGGACGCGACCTGCGCGAACTGCAGCGCAGTCTGCCCTTTCCCACCGCCACCGACACCGACACCGACACCGACACCGACACCGACACCGATACGGACACGGACACGGACACGGACACGGACACGGACACGGACGAGTGTTTGAGTCATCGGGCCGAATCGACCGAACACCCCGATACGCTTCTCGGCTGGTTGCAGTCCGACATAGCGGCCAACACCGTCCGCCGAGAACGACGGTCACACAACGCAGCTGACCGATCTGTGCAGGTGCACAGCTGCCATGGCACCGCCCGGCAGATCGACGTCCTGCGCGAGGTGCTGCTCGGACTCCTCGCCGACGATCCAACCCTTGAGCCCCGCGACATCCTGGTCATGTGTCCTGATATCGAGGCCTATGCACCGCTGATCGTGGCGAGTTTCGGTCTCGGCGGCATCATGCAGGGCGCCCACCCCGCCCACCGGCTACGTGTCAAGCTCGCTGACCGCGCACTCACTGAAACCAATCCGCTGCTCGCGGTCGCCCGCCAACTGCTCGAGCTGGCTGGTGGGCGCGCCACCGCCAGCGAGGTGCTCAACCTCGCCGCAGCCGCCCCGATTCGCTTGCGATTCCGCTTCACCGACGACGATCTCGACACGATCGGCGATTGGGTGCGTGAGGCCAACATCCGGTGGGGTTTCAATCGCGACCATCGCCACCCCTACGGTGTCGACTTCGTACAAAACACTTGGCAGTTCGGCATAGACCGAGTATTGGCCGGGGTTGCGATGTCCGACGACTCAGGCGCATGGCTGGACACCACGCTTCCACTGGACGACGTGAGCAGCAACCGGGTAGAGCTGGCGGGCCGACTCGCCGAGTACGTCGAACTGCTGGCTACCTTCGTCGCGTCCCTAGCGGGAGCAGCGCCATTGCGCGACTGGCTGTGCGCGCTGTCCGACGGTGTCGACGCCCTGACCGCGGTGCCCGACGACGACTTATGGCAGCGCAGCCAGCTGGATCGCGAGCTGAATGATGTTCTCGCGCAGGCGGGCGCACACGCCGATATCGAGCTCCGCCTGTCGGACCTCAACGCGCTGCTTGACCGTCACCTTGCCGGCCGGCCCACTCGTGCCAATTTTCGCACCGGCTCTCTGACCGTCGCCACGCTGGTACCGATGCGGTCGGTACCGCACCGCGTGGTGTGTCTAGTCGGCCTCGACGACGGCGTGTTTCCGCGTTTCGGCGCCGTCGACGGTGATGACGTTCTGGCCCGCAACCCTATGACCGGCGAGCGTGACATCCGCTCCGAGGACCGGCAGTTGTTACTCGATGCGATCAGCGCGGCCACCGAGAAGTTGGTCATCACCTACACCGGCGCTGACGAATATTCCGGTCAGCGCAAACCACCGGCGGTACCGGTGGTCGAACTGCTCGACGCCCTCGACATCACCACGGAAACGAAGGTCCGCGACCGCGTGCTCATCGAACATCCGTTGCAGCCCTTCGACATCGACAACGTCACGCCCGGCCGTCTGGGAATGCCACCGGGGCAGCCCTTCACTTTCGACCCGACCGCGCTGACCGCGGCCAGGATTGCCGTCGGCCATCGCGATGCACGGCCGCACCTAGTCGGCGAGCGGTTGCCGCTCCCGCCAGCCCAAGACGTTGCACTCGACGATCTCATCGGCTTCTTTTCCGATCCGATCAAGGGATACTTCCGTGCGCTGGACTACACGCTGCCGTGGGAAGTCGACACCATCGAGGACACGATCCCCGTCCAGATCGACGCCTTGCGGGAGTGGAAGATCGGCGACCGCCTGCTCGGCGACATGTTGCAGGGCGTGACCCCGGCAGCTGCCCTGCAGGCGGAATGGCGCCGCGGTTCGCTGCCACCCGGCCGCCTCGGATGGCGTGCTGCCCAGGAAGTCGCGGCGAGGTCGGCGGCACTCGCGGCCGCAGCGCAGCGCCATCGCACACAGGAACCAAGGGCGATCGACGTCGACGTCGAGAT
>JBMYXJ010000068.1:3737-9622 GCA_049608285.1 Mycobacterium sp.
CGGAACGGTCCCTGGACTCTACGGCGAGTGTCTGACCGCCGTCACCTACTCGAAGCTGGACGGCAGGCACCTTCTGCGAACATGGATTCGCCTGGTGGCGTTGGCTGCGCGTCATACAGGGCGCAATTGGACAGCGGTATGTATCGGTAGGGCGAAGCGGGGCGACAAACCCAAGGAGCGCCTACTGGGTGCACCAGAGTCGGCCCTCGAAGTGCTGAGCGACCTTGTAGCGATGTATGACGCAGGCCGCCGAGAGCCAATCCCGTTGCCGCTCAAAACGTCCTACGCGTGGGCCGATGCGCGTTACAACCGCGGTCTACCTGAACGTGAGGCCACGTATAAGTGGAACTCCGGCAGGTTCCCGGGCGAGAACGAGCAGCCCGCACACGAACTGGTGTGGGGCAAGCGCTCGGATATCAGCGTGCTGATGACGCCGGTGCAACCGGGCGAGGAACACGAGCACGAACAGACCCGGTTGGGTGCATACGCTTCACGGCTGTGGCTGCCACTGCTGCACGCCGAGCGGGATCGGTGACCGATGAGCGCTTGCGCGAAGAGAATGTGGCCGATGAGCGCTCGCGCGAAGAGAATGTGGCCGATGAGCGCTCGCGCGAAGAGAATGTGATTGATAGATGCAGCCATTCGACCTGCTCGGTCCTTTGCCGGCTCCGCGGACCACGACTGTGCTGGAGGCCAGCGCGGGAACGGGCAAGACCTTCACCCTCGCGGGCCTGGTGACGCGCTACGTCGCAGAGGGCGTTGTGACACTGGACAAAATGCTGCTGATCACCTTCGGCCGTGCGGCCAGCCAGGAGCTGCGGGAGCGGGTGCGCCACCAAATTCGGGATGCGATGCGGGCACTTGAAGACCCCGATAATCGCAGCGACGACGACAGAGCCAACCCGATCATCAGCCACCTACTCGACGGCACGGCCCAGGAGGTGGCTGACCGCAGGCAGCGGTTGCGTGACGCCCTTGCCGGCTTCGACGCCGCGACCATCGCGACCACGCACCAGTTCTGTCAACTCGTGCTGAAGTCACTTGGTGTGGCCGGAGATACCGACTCGGGCGCGCAACTCGTTGAGAGCCTGGCGGATCTGGTGAGTGAGATCGTCAATGACGTCTACCTCGCACGCTTCGGGCAGGCGAGCGACCAGCCCCTGTTGAGCTACAGCGATGCGCTGACGCTCGCGCATGAGGTGGTCGGAAATGCGCACACGCAACTGCGCCCGCTGAATCCGGCGCCGGGATCCATTGCCGAGGTACGAATGGAGTTCGCGGCGGCGGTCTGCGCGGAGTTGGAGAAGCGCAAGCGCGAGCTAGGGATCCTGAGCTACGACGACCTCCTCTCACGGCTGGCCAAAGTGCTCGAGGAGCAGGACTCACCGGCCAGACTGCGGATGCAGCGACGTTGGTCGATCGTGATGGTCGACGAATTCCAAGACACCGATCCGGTTCAATGGCAGGTGATCGACCGCGCGTTCACCGGGCGGTCCACGGTGATCCTGATCGGCGACCCAAAACAAGCGATTTATGCCTTCCGGGGCGGCGACATCGTCACCTACCTGCACGCCGCATCGACCGCGGGCGACCAGAAAACGCTGGGCACCAATTACCGCAGCGATGGCCCACTGGTCGACAGCTTGCAGGCGGTGATGCGCGGCGCTCAACTAGGCGACCCTCGAATCGTGGTGCGCGAGGTGGAGGCGCACCACAAGCAGCACCGACTCCAGGGCGCACCGCACAACGCACCCTTTCGCCTTCGAGTGGTGAACCGGGACCAGTTCGGGACCCGGCCCGACCGCGTCATCCCCATCGGCAGACTGCGCAGCCACATTCCCCGGGACATGGCCACTGATATCGGAGCGCTGCTCGCCAGCGGGGCGAGGTTCGGCAAGGAGCCCCTGCAACCTCGCAACATCGCGGTGATCGTCGAGAGCCACCGCGACGGCCACGCCTGCTTCGACGCGCTCGCGGCAGCAGGAATACCGGCCGTCTACACCGGCGACTCCGATGTGTTCACCTGTCCCGCGGCCGACGATTGGCTGTGCTTGTTGGAGGCCTTTGATCAGCCCCACCGATCCGGCCTGGTACGGGCCGCGGCGACCACCATGTTCTTCGGTGAAACCGCAGACACTCTTGCAGCACAGCGCGATACGTTGACAGACCGCGTCTCCGAGATGTTGCGCCAGTGGGCAGAGCAAGCTCAGCTGAGCCACATGGGTGAGCGGGTGCTGTCGTGGGTGGACGGTGAGCGACACATGACCGACCTCGCGCACCTGACCCAGGTGCTGCACGACACCGCCCACCGCAACCACCTCAGCCTGTCCGCCCTGCGCGACTGGCTGCGCGCTCAGCGCGAGGAACGCGGTGGCACCGTCGAACGCAACCGCAGGCTCGACAGTGACGCGGCGGCGGTCCAGGTCATGACCGTGTGGGTCAGCAAGGGTCTGCAGTTTCCGGTGGTATATCTACCGTTTGCGTTCAATCGCAACGTCCAGACCCGTGATGTGATGATGTTCCACGACGGCGACACCCGCTGCCTGCACGTCGGTGGCCAATCCAGCCCCGACTACGCCGCCGTGGCACAACAGAGTCGTCGCGAGGCTGCCGCCGATGACGTCCGTCTCACCTACGTGGCGATGACCCGCGCGCAGTCACAGGTCATCTCGTGGTGGGCACCGTCGAACGACGAACCCAATGGCGGCCTGTCCCGGCTGCTGCGCGGCCGAAAACCTGGCGACCCGCTGGTTCCCGACCGTTGCGACCCGCCTCGGGTCGATGATCCTGACGCCATGGCATTGTTGCGTTACTGGGCTGACGAAGGCGGCCCGGTACTCGAGGAGTCGTTGATCACGCCCGCGGTGGGCGTCGAGTTGCCTAGCACTGCAAGCGATCTCGCGGTACGACACTTCCACCGTCGCATCGATACGGAGTGGCGGCGGACGTCATATTCAGGTCTGATCCGAGACGCGGAGGCCCCACGGGCCGAAGGGGTGTCCAGCCAGCCGGAAGTACTTGCACTCGACGACGAACTCGAGAGCCTGACCAACGACGCGTCCGGCACTGCGGCCGCGAGCAGTGGATCCGACCTCACCTCGCCAATGGCCGACATGCCCAAGGGCGCGAAATTTGGCACCCTGGTGCACGCCGTCCTGGAGACCTCGGATCCGCTCACCACCGATTTGGCGGCCGAGCTAGAGAACCAGATCGAGGTTCACTCGGCATGGTGGCCAATCGATGTCCCCGGCGAGCAGTTGGCCGCGGCGATGGTGCCGCTGCATGACACCCCACTGGGACCACTGGCAGCAGATATGACCTTGCGCCAGATAGGGTTTGGGGATCGGCTGCGAGAGCTGGATTTCGAGCTCCCGCTCGCAGGTGGAGACCTACGAAGGAGCGCGCCTGCGATCCGGCTCGCCGATGTCGGCCTGCTCCTGCGTGAACATCTGCCTGCCACCGATCCACTGGCCTGCTATGCCGATCGTCTGCAAGACAGCCCGCTCGGGCGGCAGTCACTGCGCGGCTACCTGACGGGCTCGGTGGACGCAGTCTTGCGCATTGATGAGCGCTACATTGTCGTCGACTACAAGACGAACTGGCTGGGCACCGGCACGCTGCTGACAGCGGCCGACTATCAGCGACCCCACCTGGTCGAGGCGATGCTGCATTCGGACTACCTGCTGCAGGCGCTACTGTATAGCGTTGTGCTGCACCGCTTCTTGCGATGGCGCCAGCCCGGATACGACCCCGAGACTCATCTCGGGGGGGTGCTCTACCTGTTTCTACGCGGTATGTGCGGCCCAGATACCCCTCGCATCGACGGTCATCCCGCCGGTGTGTTCAGCTGGCTCCCGCCCGCCACACTGGTGGCGGCGGTCTCAGATCTGTTGGACGCCGGGAGGGTGTCGTGACCGACCGACTGCAGGAATTTGCTGATGCCGGCCTGCTCGGTCTAGCGGATACCCACGTCGCGCAGCGGCTTTGCGCAATCGCCGGCGAAACTGACCAGACGGTGGCGCTCGCGGTCGGATTGCTGGTCGCAGCGCTACGCAACGGGTCGGTCTGCGTCGACCTGCAACAGGTGGCTGAGCACCACACGCAGGCCGACGCTCCGGAGGTGGCGTGGCCCGATCCGGCAGCATGGCTGGCAGCGGTGCGGGCCAGCCCGCTCGCCGGTGATCCGCCAGTGCTCAGATTCCTGTCGGACTCCTCAGTTGACCTGCTCTACCTCGACCGGTACTGGCTTGAGGAGCAACAGGTTTGCCGCGACATATCCGCCCGCTTGCCGACTGAGCAAACCACCGAGCCGGTACCCGATCTGCAACGGCTTTTCCCGGGCGAGTTCGGCGAGCAGCGCGCGGCGGCCGAAGTTGCTCTGACACAGAGATTGACCATCCTCACCGGCGGCCGCAAGGCTGACCGAAGCGGTGCAGTGGGAGATTGGCGAGCTCGCCGCGGTAGACCGGAACCGACTAGCCGGACTTCGCGCGACGACGCTACACCGCCTTTTGGGGCGCCGGCCGGACACATCGTCGCGGTTTCGGCATCACCGCGACAACCGGTTGCCCCACGACGTCATCGTGGTCGACGAGACGTCGATGGTGTCCTTGACAATGATGGCGCGATTACTGGAAGCGGTACGGCCCGAGGCTCGGCTGCTGCTGGTCGGGGATCCGGATCAGCTGGCCTCGGTGGATGCCGGAGCTGTGCTGGGCGACCTGGTCGACGGACTTGGATGCGGCGGGGTTGTCGAACTCAAGACACCGCACCGGTTCGGCGCATCGATCGGTTCGCTCGCACAGGGAATTCGCGCCGGCGACTCAGACGTCGCACTGGAGCTATTGCGAGCGGGTGATGCGTCGATCGAGTGGATCGATTCCGACCGCCCTTCCGATCATGTGCGAACTATCCTCACCGACCGCGCGGTTCAGCTGCGCCGCGCTGCATTGCTGGGTGACGCTCAGGCCGCGCTGGGGATCCTGGGGGGGCATCGGCTCCTGTGCGCTCACCGCCAAGGCCCGTTCGGCGTCGCGCAGTGGAACCGGCAGGTCGAAAGCTGGCTGACCGAAGAGACCGGACAGCCGATGTGGTCGCAGTGGTATGCCGGCCGACCGTTGTTGGTCACCACGAACGATTACGGCCTGGGAATCTACAACGGCGACGCCGGTGTGGTGGTGGCCGCACCCGAGGGTCTGCGCGCCTATATCGGGTCGCTGGACTTTGCGACGAGCCGCCTGCCTGAGGTCGACACCATGCATGCGATGACGATCCACAAGAGCCAGGGCAGTCAAGCCGACGAGGTGACAGTCCTGCTGCCTCCGGAGAAGTCGCGTCTACTGACGCGGGAGCTCTTCTACACCGCAGTCACCCGGGCCAAGACGAAGGTGCGGGTAGTCGGCCCGGAGTCGGCGGTTCGGGCCGCGATCGGGCGGCGGGCGCGCCGCGCGACGGGGCTGGCCCGACGACTCAGGGTTGGAGACTAGGGCCTTATCTGCTTCTGCATATCCGGTGGGGTCGACGTTGCCACCACCGGGATGGCGCCAAAGACACCCGGGACACACGACGGCGTGCCCGGGACACACGATGGCGGCGGGCGCCCCTGTGCGGCTACCACACAGCACCCAACACTCGCTAAGTTGTCGGTGAGCCGTATGCGGCTGACCAACACAACCGAAAGATCATGTCCATATGCGAGTTGACGGGCGGGACATCGCTGTCTCAGGCAGCCTGCTCCAACCGCTGACCCGCCGCACCAATGACATCCTACGGCTGACGCTGGCCGCGGCCTTCCTCGTCATCGTCATCACCAGCTCGCTGATCACCCGGAGCGACTGGGATGCACTGGAGAAATCCGTCTCCGAAATTGTGGGCGTACTCAGCCC